>NZ_JBYNDP010000043.1:11857-29915 GCF_059783535.1 Tateyamaria sp.
TTCACCGCCGAAACCGATGGCGGGTCCGAGGCGTTTGCCTTCCAAAACCTCGTCATCGAAGGCACCGGCGGAACAGGAGAGCCCGAATCCCCCACCTATTCCATTTCCGCGCTAAGCGGTGATGTGTTTGAAGGCGACGATGGCGTGACCGAAGTCAGCTTTGAAATCACGCGCGACGGCGACGTGTCCGAGGCGGGAAGCGTTGAGTTCACCATCGGCGGTGATGTCGATGCCGACGATTTTGGCGGCACCCTCCCCACCGGCACGGTGGAGTTTGCGGAAGGTCAGACCTGCGCCACGGTTACATTTGAAGTGACGGGCGACACGGTGATCGAAGACGACGAAACCTTCACCGTGACCCTGACCAACCCTGTGGGCGGGGACATCGTGACCCCAACGGCGTCGGTCGAAGTGCTGGATGATGACGACCGGATCCTGATTTCCGACATTCAGGGTGAAGGCGCGGAAAGCGAATTGGTGGATCAGGTCGTAACGGTCGAAGCGATCGTGACCTACGTGACCGAGAACGGGTACTTCCTGCAGGAAGAAGATGCCGATGACGACGGCAACGCCCTGACATCTGAGGGGATCTTCGTTTTCACCGGCGGAGCGAACCAACCGGCTGTTGGCGATCTGGTCGTCACACGCGGCGTGGTCGACGAATTCTTTGGTCAGACACAACTGTCCCAGGATCGGATACAAGTCGTGTCATCGGGCAATCCGCTTCCAACCGCAGCCACCGTCCTGCTCAGCGGTGCCGCGCAGAACTTTGAGGCCATCGAAGGCATGCGCTTTACGCTGGATAGCGGCATCGAGGGTGAAAACATCACGGTGATCGAGAACTTCAACCTCGACCGCTTTGGCGAAATCACCGTCTCGGCGGGCATACAGACCCAACCAACCCAGATTTTCGATGCGCAAACCGAAGCGGCAGATGTTGCGGCGTTGATCGAAGAGAACGCGAACAACCGGCTGCTTATCGACGACGGGGTGTCGGCGCAGAACCCGGACGAGTTCCAGTATATTGCCAACACGACGGACGGCGACAATGGCAATGGTTTCCTCGATGCAGGTGACACCTTCACCGAGGATGGACCGACTCTGCGCCTCGGGGCAGAGATTGACAGACCGACCACCGGCGTCATGAGCTTTGGCTTCGGCGAATTCCGCATGCTGGTCGAAGGGACGCTGGACATCGACGAAAGCACCAATTCCGGCGCGCGTGAAGACACGGCACCGGATGTCGGCGGCGACATCCAGGTCGCGTCGGTCAACGTGTTGAACTACTTCTCTACCTTGCGTGGCGAAGGTGGCTCTGGCCCGAATGGTCTGGACCCGCGCGGGGCCTCAACCGAGGCCGACCTTGAACGGCAAACCGACAAACTGGTGGACGCCATCACCGGGACCGGAGCAGAGATTTTCGCCCTGCAAGAAATTGAGAACGGCGGTTTCGGCGCGGACTCGGCCATCGCCACTCTGGTCGATGCGTTGAACGTGGAAGCGGCAGATACGGGGTCAGGTGCGAATTACGCATTTGTCGACCCAACGACCGATGCGGGTTTCATCGGGACCGACGCGATTACGACCGGCATCATCTATGACGCCAACGCCGTTTCGGTCGTGCATTCTGAATTCCTCGTGTTCGACGAAAGCTCAGCCGCCACAACCTTTGCCTTGGCAGAGGTCCTGAACGCCGTGGTGCCCTCCGATGCTCAGGTTGGTGATTTCCAGCGGAACCGTCCTGCGGTCGCGGCCACGTTCGAAGACAACGAGACCGGCGAGACGTTCACCATCGTTTCAAACCACTTCAAATCGAAAGGCCCAAGCGGGTTGGACGATCTGGTCGAAGCCGCACAGGACTATCTGGACGGCGGTGGCACGGACATCACACAGGCCGATATCGATGCGCTGATCAACGATCCCAACTACGATCAAGGCGACGGTCAGGCGTTCTGGAACCAGGTTCGCGCCGACGCCGCAGCCGAGGTCCAGACCTGGATCGAAAATGACTACATGGGCGGCGGTGTGTCCAACTTCATCATCATGGGCGATCTCAACGCCTATGCGCAGGAAGATCCGGTGCAATCGCTTGCGGACGATCCTGGGCTGGTGGACCTGATTGATCAGTTCATCGGCCAAGACGAGGCATACAGTTTTGTCTTTGACGGTCAGCGGGGTGCGCTTGATCATGCCATCGCCTCGGACGACATGGCCGGATGGGTCACCGGTGCCGCCGAGTGGCACATCAACGCCGACGAACCGGACCTGTTGAACTACAACTCAGCCTTCAACAACCCGAACTTCTTCGAAGACAGCCTGTTTGCGTCGTCCGATCACGATCCGCTGATCATTGGGATCGACACCAACCGGGATGACATTCTGATCGGGTGAGCCAACAACCTGACGCGTGCGCCTTGTTGACTTGGCGCACGCACCTGCTGTGCACCGAACTGAGCGTGCAATGCGATGCCCTTCGACCAATTTGAGTGGACGACGCATCGCTTCCGCCCGTGGGGCATGAGGTCACGCGGTCTAGAAATACTGCTCAAGGGCAACCTTCGATATTTTACATCGAGACAACCGTCTCACCCCGCCACTCTGCCGCCCCCGTTCGAGGGTCAATCTGCCTCGCGACCGGTTAACAAGCACATATTGCACCGTGCGCCGGGCCAACCCTCTCTTTCCCCACGACAATCGCGAAATCATTGAGAATTCGTCTCTGGACCGAACAGCTTGTCCCCGCGGGGACAAACCCGCTCTCAACGCAAGATCAGCGGCTGTTTCAACCAGTCCCGCAACGCTTGTGTCGTCTCCGCAGGCGCTTCCAACGTCGGCAAATGCCCCGCGTCATCCAAGACTTTCAGCTCGGCTCCGGGGATCAGCTCTGCCATGAACGTATGCCGTTTGACCGGGCACAATTCGTCATGCGCGCCACACAGAACGAGAGTCGGCACCTTGCACTTTCGCAGCGTCCCCTGCTGGTCTCGGCGGCGCTGCAAGGCGCGGGATTGGCGCACGAAAACCTCGGGGCCCAAAGCGTCGGCCATGTCCATCACCAAGTCCAGGATCTCGTTCACATAGGGACCGGGCGCAAGGTAGTTGGGTTTCATCTCATCCCGCATCACATCGTGCATCCGCCCCGTCCGGACCTTCACGATCTGCGGCTCCCGCGCTGCAGCGACTTGGGGCGTTTCAGCCAACGGGTTGGTGTCCATCAACGCCAGCCGGGTGACGCGGTCGGGCGCACGGCGCAGGATTTCCATTGCGACGATCCCGCCCATGGATAGACCTGCAAGCGCGAAACGTTGGGGAAGTTCATCCAGCAGGCCGCTTGCGATCTCCTCGATCCGTTCCCCGCGGGTAACAGGCGAGACCATCACCGAAAACTCAGAGGACAATTCTGCGATTTGCGGGCCAAAGAGCCGCGCGTCGCACATCATTCCGGGAAGAAAAACAAGGGGCTCAGCCATGCCCCTGCCCTGCCATTCGCGCCATCTGCTGCCTGCTGATTAACGTTTTGTTTACCATGGCCTGCCACGCGGGCGGCGGCAAGCCCTGCCGGTTCGTCAACTCTTGATCTGGTCCCAAAAGAGCGCGAGATGCCGGCTGACAATCTCGTTGTAGCGGTGGCTTTGCTTGAGTTTCGCCAGCCCCGCATTGAAACGATACAGATGCGCGGTCCCGCGCCAGTGCTTCTTGGAAATCAACACGTGCAACCCCTCGATGGATACGGGCCGGGACAAAGGGGAGACCTTGTCCGTCAGTCCCATCTCGAACATCTTCTGCACGCCCAGAAACTCATTCAAGGCCACAGCATCCACTTCCCCTGCCACAAGCATGTCGAAGCAATCGTCCGGCGTGGCCGGCTGCGCCAACGTGACCAACCCATCGCTCAGCCAGCGGCGATCGGCACGATCCAGATCATGGGTGAAGTACCCGGCAGGCCGACACAGGATTTTTCCGTGCAAGTCCGCGTCTTGCGCGAAGGTGAACCTGTCGTCGGCACGGGCAAACAGCAGGATGACCAGATCGACAAGCGGTTCGGAGAAATGGAAATTCGCGCAGCGTTCATTTGACGGATTCCCTGCGCAGTCCGGCTTGAACCACGGGAACCCCATGTCAAACTCCTTGCTGTCGAGCATGGGAAAGAGGTGTTTGGACCAGTCATTTTCCCACTCAATGGAATAGGTGAGCGGGTTCGGCGTTGCTTCGAAAGCGGCATTGACCAGCTCGGTCAACATCCCCTGCCCCGGCCAATCCAGATCGGTGAAAGGGGCATAGTTCGAGGCGGTGACCAGCTTGATCTCGGCCTCGTCTTTTTGCTGCAGGGGTTTCGGGTCCGCCTGAACGGTAGGCGCTGGAGCCTGGGGTTGTGCGGCACCTTCGGGGCACGGGATCGTCAGCACCGTGCCTACGGGCAGATCCAGCAGGCTGCCGCCCTGAACGTCCGGGTTGTTGTAGAAGATCAGCGACCAACGTGACAGGTCGCCTAGCTGCTCTTCGGCAATTGAAAATAGCGTATCGCCCGGCGCTACGACCAGTGACGGCTGGCACGCCATGGCCGCCGAACCAAACCCGCAGCACGCAGCCATCGAGAGAGCGAGATGACGCAACATCAGAAATCAGCCCAGATCTTTGACATGTGCCGGTCGATGACTTGTTGGTACTCACCGGAGAGCTTGATCGCATCCAGCCCACCGTTGATCGTGGACAAGAGCGCGTCAGCATTGGGGTGATCCTTGTGCACGAGGACGTGCAACCCTTCGATAGACACCGGGCGGCCCTGCACAACTTCGACCTGATCCTTGAGGCCCAGGTCCTTGATCGCGGCGCGGCCCGTGAATTCGTTCATTGCGACGGCGTCCACCTCACCCGCAACCAGCATGTCAAAGCAGCCTTTCACCGTTTGAGGCTGCTTCAGGGTGATTTTGCCATCTGTGATCCAGCGCCGGTCAGCGCGGTCCAGATCGTGGGTGAAGTATCCTGCGGGACGACACAGCGTGCGCCCCTCGATATCGCTGTCTTCAGCAAAGGGGATGGGCCGCGTTTTGTCCACAAAGAGCAGGATCAGCATCTCGAACATCGGGTCCGAGAAGTGGAAATTCGTACAGCGGTAATTGTCCGGGGAACCTGCGCAATCCGGTTTGTACCAGGGAAACGCCATGTCCATCATGGCGTTGGTCATCAGCGGGTCCAGATGGGAGGACCAGTCGTTTACCCAGTGAACACGGTAGTTGTCATTCGATTGCGAGTTGCGCATCGCCGTGTGGACGACATCCGTAATGAGCCCTTCGTTTTCAAGGGCTTGGTCGGTGAAAGGGGCAAAGTCACCGGCCGTGACGATGTTGATCGACTGTTCGAGTCTGCGTCGCGTGGGTGCAGTCGCTGCCGCCTGCACGATCGGGGCGGTGGTTGTCCTCGCCCCCGGCAGACCGACCGGCAGACCGTCGATACAGCCAAGCCGCAACTCCATTCCCACCAGCAGGGCATCAGGGTTCTCACCAATGACGGACAGGTTGTTGCGATGCACCTCGGTCCACTTGGTCGCGTTCTTGTATTGCTGATCCGCGATCACGGACAGGCTGTCGCCCCGTTCCACTGTGTAGACGCCGCCGCATGCCTGTGCTGCAACAGTTGTGGCTGACGCTGCGAATGCCAGCGCCGCCGCCCCCAAGAATCGTTTCATTGCCTGTTCCCCCAGGTGTATTGGGGCGCAAAATCCCTTATTTTGCTGGTCTGCGTCAACTCACAAACCAGATATTGGGCCAAAGTATACAGGTTGACAGTCAGGGCATGGCGCCCACCGCATCAAGGGTAGGCGATTCCGCGGAACGGTGGGAAGTCGGCATAGCGGTGCTGTCTTTGCTCCAGCGGCTCTGCCGGGTCGTTCCCGCGCCGCAGGAGCAGCCCTTTGGGCGCGATGTAGCTGCCAATCATGCGGTGTGGTGTTGGGCGCCAATCGAGGTTGAAGGCGCAGAGTTTTGGAAAGAACCACATGCCGGAATAGGGCAAATGGTCGTGAATCCACCATGCCAGATCACGCCAATCGCGCCCTTGTTCGTATTGGTCGGTGAACCACGGGATCGCGAGTGATGTGCCCGCGATGGCCGCGTCCCCCTGCCCCCAATCCCAGATGTGGCATTCAATGGGATTGTCGTTGCGGGCGCAGTTCAGGTTGTTTTCGTTGCCGTACTGGTTGAGCTCAGGCGAGCGATAGCCGGAGCGGATGGCAAGCCTGCCAAAGGTGTCTTCGAGCGGGTCCAGCAATTGGGTGCAGAGCTGTTTGCCATTGGCGATGGCCAGGTCTGGGTCATGGGGCAGGTTCTGGATTTCGTGGTAGTTGCCGATTTCCGAGTAGAGGAAGTCGCGCATGTAGAAGTGCTTGGACAGCCGCACCCGGCCAAGGTTTTCAAGGCTCCACATGCTGCCGGGGCGGCGCATTCAAGCGGCCCCGTTCCATTGGAATTCGCCTTTTGGTCCAAGCGGGGAGAACGGATTGTGGGCGATTTCCCAGATGTGCCCTTCGGGATCAGCAAAATAGCCGTGGTAGCCGCCCCAGAACACGTCTTGGGCCGGTTTGAGGATCTTGGCCCCTGCCGCCTCGGCCCGCGCGAGGAGCGGAGCGACATCGGCCTTGTCCGGGACATTGTGTGCGAGGGTTATGGCCCCACGCCCCAGTTGTTCGATGGGCAGCCCGATGTCGTCCGCGAGGGCCTGAAGCGGGTATAGCCCAAGCGTCTGCCCGATCAGGTCAAAGGCGATGACCCCATCGGGGCTGTCGACCCGTTGCCAGCCCAGCGCCTCGTAGAATGCCGCCAGCTTGTCCATGTCGCGGGCACCGAGCGTGATGAGCGAGACGCGTTGGTCCATGTCAGTTCTCCAGCGTGGCAATCCAGTCGAGCATACCCTGAACTGTCCGGTCTGTCTGGCCGGGTGACATGATGTTGCCCGAGATGACGTGGGATTCCGGGTCGTCCTGCGCGCCCATGATCGGGTTGACTGTGTGGGTGGGTGCGCCCCATGCCTGCACGACTTGGGCTGTCAGGTCCGGGCGGACGATTTTGTCGGCTTGCGCGTACCAGAACAGCGCCGGGATCGTTTGGGTGCTATGGTCCATGTCGGCGACCGCGTCGATCAGGGCTGCCATCGGCATGACGGCAACGCTGGGATATTCCGTTGTCCAGTAGATCCCATGTTCTTCGTTGCGCGGTGTGAAGCTACGCCGCTCACCTGCCAGCGGGGGCAGCCAGTGACGTGCGGCGGGCCAGCTGAGCAGTTTGGCGAGCGGGTTGCTGAGCCCGAAATTGGGCGAGACGAGGATGAGGCCCGCGACGTTTTCCATCAGGTCCGCGTTTTGCGCCGTGGCCGTGACGAGGGTCCCGCCGGTAGAAGTGGAGAGGATCAGCACTTTGGTCCCGGCTTGTCGGGCAGAGGCCAGCCCTTCGGCGAGGTCTTTGACCCAGCCTTGGACCGTGCCTTCGGCAAGCGCGTCGCTGCTGCGCCCGTGGCCTTGGAGCCTTGTGTAGATCAGGTTTGCGCCCAGCGTCTCGGCGATACGGTCCGGGACAGGGCGGATTTCTTCGGAGGTGGCGGAGAAGCCGTGGACGTAGAGAATGGACCAGTCGGTCTGAGCGCCTGCGTCACCGGCCCAGACGATCCGCTTTTCCGTGCCGGGGGTGATGTCGTCGAACCGGCTTTCAACGCTTGCAAAATGTGCGTCAAGGTCCGCGCCTATCTCGGTGATCGTGGGGGTCAGTGGCGCCTTTTCGTAGGGGCCGAAGAGCCACAGACCTCCGATCAGCAAAACGAGGATCAGGAGGATGCGCCCGAGCGCCTTGCCAAAGGTTTTCATGCGGTTGCGTCCAGAATGTCGGTGATGGCGTCTTCGATCAGGCCGAGGCAGGGGCCATCGGAGAAGCGGTGGTCGGCGTCTTTGACCAGGTTCAGCCGCATGTCGGGACAGTCGGCGTGGTTCAGAAGACGGATGGCCGTTTCGGTGGTGACTGCGGTGTCGGCGGTGCCCTGGAGGCAGCGCACCGGGAACGGCAGCGGCAGCGGGCGGCGCAGGACCAGCTGGTTTCGCCCGTCTTCGATCAGGCGCTTGGTGATGATGTAAGGTTCCATGTAATCCGACGGCATGGCGATCTGGCCTTCGGCTTCCAGAGTTGCCTTCTGCGCGTCAGTGAACGAGGCCCAATAACCGTCCTCGGTGAAGTCGGGGGCAGCCGCAATAGTCACCAGCCCCGCCACCCGCTCCGGGTGCGCGCGTGCGCAGAGCAGCGATTGCCAGCCACCCATGGAGCTGCCCACCACGATCAACTTGCCGTCGGTCAGGGTGTTCAGCGCGTGGGCCGTATCCTCTGCCCAGTCGCCGATGCAGCCTTCCTCGAAGGTGCCGGAACTTTCACCGTGGCCGGAATAGTCGAAGCGCAGAAACGCGCGGCCTTGAGCCCGGCACCAGGCTTCGAGGTGGATGGCCTTGGTCCCTTCCATGTCGGACTTCAACCCGCCGAGGAACACGACCCACGGCCCTGTTCCTTCGCTCCGATGATAGGCGAGCCGCCGCCCTTGTGGCGTGTCGAGATAGTCTGGTCCGCTCATGTCCCCTCCGCTTCGTTTGGCGGATCATCTGCAAGCGGGCCGCATCTGTCCATCCTGACGCTGGGGGATTTTATACGTGACCATCTTGTCACGTGACTAATAAATCACATATAAGCCCTGTATGGATGATCTGTTCAAAGCCTTGTCAGACCCCGCGCGCCGCACGCTGCTGGACAGCTTGCGGGACCGGGATGGTCAAACCCTGCAGGATTTGCAGGGGCTGCTGGACATGACCCGCTTCGGGGTCATGAAGCATCTGGGTGTTCTGGAAGACGCCGGACTGATCACCACCAAGAAGGTGGGGCGCTTCAAGCACCACTACCTCAACGCCCTGCCCCTGCAGGAAGCGATTGACCGCTGGATCGACCCCTACCGGGTCAAACCCGCGGCCCGAGCGGTACTCGACCTCAAATATCAGCTTGAAGACGAAGGAGACCCCGTCATGTCGAAACCGGATTTCGTGATGGAAACATACATCAAAACCACGCAGGACCGTTTGTGGGATGTGCTGCTGGATGAAGATGCCATCCCGCATTACCACTTCATCTGCAGCAAGGCGACGCGCAACGGTGATGCCATCACCATGCACTTTCCCGACGGTTCACCCATGTTGACCAACCGGCTGCTGTCGTCTGACCCCAAAAGCCGTCAGGAATGGACATTCGAGCCGCATTGGGACCCGACAACCGACATTCCAGCCAGCCGCGTCATCTATCTGCTGAAAAACGAAGGCGAGTTCATTCGCCTGACCGTCGAGCATTATGAACTGGGCGAACCTGCCGTGCCAGGCGAGGGTGTCGCCGATGGGTGGGTGCGTTGGGCCGCGGGTCTGAAAACCTGGATTGAGACGGGTGAAGACGCTCACATTGGCCCAATGGACACGGCGGAGGCATAGGCAATGGCAATCGAGCTCACAATTCTTGGGATACTCGCCGTTATTGCAGCCTCCCTCTGGATTCCGTACATCGTCGGGGTCAACACCGCGCCTGAGGGGTCCATCCCGGCAGATGCGCCCGATGGCTTCATCATCCCACCTGATCCGAACCTGCAGCGACCCTGGGTTCGACGGGCATACCGTGCACATCTCAACCTGCTGGAGCAATCCGTACCCTTTGCCATTCTGGTGCTTCTGCTGGATCGCGTGGATGGGTTCACGCCCTTCACGCTTTGGGTGAGCGTGGCTTTTCTGCTGCTGCGCATCGCCCATGCGGTCGGCTACATCACCGCAACGGCACGTTTTCCGGGTCGACCGCTGATTTTTACCGGCGGTTGGCTGTGTTGTCTTTTGATGGCGTGGGCATTTTTTGCCGCTTGATGCCGATCCGCGCCCTTGACGGGCGCGGATTTGCCGGTTTCTGTGTGCGCATGAGTAACCGCATTGCACATCACTATTACTATGGCACGCATTCCTTGCGTGCTTTTGGTGTGCCTGCATAGACCACCCAAAGCCGCGTTCGAGCGGCTTTTCCCCTGCCTTCCCGAACGCGGCGCGTTTGAAAAAGGAGGCAGAGATGCCCATCACGATACGAAAGATGACCGAGGCCGACGTGCCGCAGGTCGTGACGATGATCAATGGATTGGCCGCTTGTCACGATGACGTGCCGGATATTGATGCTGAACGATTGGCACGTGCTGCGTTGGGCCCCCATCCCTGGGCCACTGTTCTGGTGGCCGATGGCGGATCGCAGCTGTTGGGCTATGCCGCTCTTTTACCCATGGCCCAGCTGCAATTCGGCGTGCGGGGAATGGATATGCACCACCTGTTTGTCTGTCGGGATGCACGTGGAAACGGCGTGGGTGCAGCCCTTTTGCGGGCCAGTCAGGCAGAGGCGCGCGCGCAAGACTGCAGCTTCATGACCGTGGGCACGCACCCAGACAATCGCAAAGCCGGTCGTTTCTACGAACGAGAGGGTTTCCTGCGCCGCAGCGGCACTGGTCCACGGTTCAGTCTACGGCTGGATCAGCCGCCGACATAGGGCCCTTTGGCGGGGCGGTAGAACGTCTTTTGATTGTGCAGCCGCCCCAGCAATTCATGAATCTGGCGAACATTGTCATTGGCGGCCTTTTCAGCAAGGTCGTCATTGATGGCAGCGTTTTTTGACGCGCGCAGCGCATCCTCGATCAGGTCCAGGTCTTCAACGGACAGTTCAAACGTCTTGTTGTACTTGGGCACTGCGCGTTCCTCTCGCGATCAGAAGTTTCCGATAGTGAACACCTCTTTAATTATGGATTCGGGCGGGCGCGTCCAGTGCAAACCGTCGCAAATCGACAGTTTTTTGTCGCTTTTTCGGCATGCCTTTGTATGCCGGACAATGGGCGCCTCAAAATCTGGCAACGCATGTGCCATGCGCCTTGACGATATGGGTCCGCCCTGTCACATCGCACGTACACATACCCTAGCAACCGGGCGTTCCGTGGGCGCCAAACTGACGAGGATGCCGATATGGCCAAAGATCAGCACCAGATTTCCCTTACTTTTCCCGACGGCAACGCGCGCGCCTTTGACGCGGGCATCACCCCTGCTGCCGTTGCAGAGAGCATTTCCAAGAGCCTGTCCAAGAAAGCCATCAGTGCGACCGTAGATGGTCAGCACTGGGATTTGCAGTGGCCCATCGATGCCGATGCACAGATCGCCATCCACACCATGCAGGATGAGGAACAGGCCAATGAATTGGTCCGCCACGATCTGGCCCACATCATGGCCCGCGCCGTGCAGGAGATCTGGCCCGACACCAAGGTCACCATCGGCCCGGTGATCGAACATGGCTGGTACTATGACTTCGATCGGGAAGAGCCGTTTACCCCTGATGACCTTGGCCTCATTGAGAAGAAGATGAAGGAGATCATCAACAAGCGTGATCCCGTCACCACCGAGGTGTGGGACCGCGATGTGGCGATCAAGTATTATGAGGATCGGGGCGAGCCCTACAAGGTCGAGCTGATCGAGAGCATTCCGGGTGACGAGCCGCTGCGCATGTACTGGCATGGCGACTGGCAGGACCTGTGCCGTGGTCCGCACCTGCAGCACACCGGCCAAGTGCCGGGTGATGCGTTCAAGCTGATGTCCATCGCAGGCGCCTATTGGCGCGGCGACAGCAATCGGGCGATGTTGCAGCGCATCTATGGCGTGGCCTTTACCGGCAAGGAAAAGCTGCGCGCGCATCTGAACATGCTGGAAGAGGCCGCAAAGCGCGACCACCGCAAGCTGGGCCGCGAGATGGACCTGTTCCACATGCAGGAAGAGGCCCCCGGCCAGATCTTTTGGCACCCAAATGGGTGGACCATCTATACCGAGCTGCAGGACTATGTCCGACGCAAGCAGAAGGTCGGTGGCTATGTCGAGGTGAACACCCCACAGGTCGTGAACCGGAACCTGTGGGAGAAGTCGGGGCACTGGGAGAAGTACCAGGAGAACATGTTCATCGTCGAAGTGGACGAGGACAATGCCCGCGAGAAGGCGATCAACGCGCTGAAGCCGATGAACTGCCCCTGCCACGTGGAAATCTTCAAGCACGGGCTGAAGTCCTACCGCGACCTGCCGCTGCGCATGGCCGAGTTCGGGTCCTGTGCGCGCTACGAGCCTTCTGGTGCGCTGCACGGCATCATGCGGGTACGCGGCTTTGCACAGGACGACGGGCACATCTTTGCAGAAGAAAGCCAGATTGGCAGCGAATGCGCGCGCTTCATCACCTTCCTGACCGACATCTACAAGGACCTCGGGTTCGACAAATTCTCGGTCAAGTTCTCGGACCGGCCCGAGATGCGCGCGGGATCGGACGAAGTTTGGGACAAGGCCGAAGAAGCCCTGCTGACCGCAACCCGGGCGGCGGGTGTGGAACCCGAGTTGAACCCAGGCGAAGGGGCCTTCTATGGTCCGAAGCTGGAGTTTGTTTTGACCGACGCGATCGGTCGCGATTGGCAGTGCGGCACCTTCCAGGTGGATTTCGTGCTGCCCGAGCGGCTGGACGCAACCTATATCGGTGCGGACGGGGCCAAGCACCGTCCCGTGATGTTGCACCGCGCAACCCTTGGATCATTCGAACGCTTCATCGGCATTCTGATCGAGGAACACGCAGGCAAGCTGCCCTTCTGGCTGGCGCCGCGCCAGGTTGTGGTCGCGTCCATCACGTCAGAGGCTGATGACTACGTGGCAGAGGTTGTCGAGACCCTGCGCGCGGCGGGCGTGCGGGCCGAACCAGACACGCGCAATGAAAAGATCAACTACAAGGTTCGCGAACACTCAGTCGGCAAGGTGCCGGTTATTCTGGCCGTCGGCGCGCGTGAGGTCGAGGAAAAGACCGTATCCGTAAGACGCTTGGGTGAGAAGCGGACAAGCGTGCATCCCCTGACAGAGGTTTCGGCAGAGCTGGGCGTTGAGGCCACACCGCCAGACTTGCGCTGACGCAAAGCTTTGCAACATCTGCACGCTGCATTGCAACAATTGGGCCGAAATCCGCGTGGATTTCGGCCCTTTTTCTAACAAGTGATAACGGCTCTGTGACACACGCGCTCGTGGGTGGTAACTTATCGCCAAGCCGACCTATGTAAGGCCCACGACCGTACTGTAACCGATATCCGAAAGGGACGTTGAAGATGTCGAAGACCATGAAATCCGTTGCGATTGTAGGCGCAGTTGCCGCTGCAATGACCGCACACTCCACAACCACTGCATCTGCTGCAGGCAAAGAGAAATGCTATGGCATTTCGTTGGCTGGTGAAAACGACTGCGCCGCAGGCGCTGGCACCACTTGCGCCGGCACGTCGACTGTAGACTATCAAGGCAACGCCTGGACACTCGTTGACGCCGGCACCTGTGCCGAGATCGAACTGCCAGCACTGGCCGACGGCACACCGCGTCAGGGTTCGCTGGAAGAGCTCGACCGCGACCTGCCCTCTGCATAAGGCGACGTCACACGCCTGCGCCGGACCCCATGCGGGTCCGGCGCACCGTTTCCCAAAGACGCCCCGGAGGGCAAGACATGCTCGATGCGACATTGACACCGCCTCGCCTGCCGTCAGCCCCCGGCGTTGGGTACAAAGCCCAGCATTTCACCGAATTGCGGGCTGATCCCGGTCCGGTCAAATGGCTGGAAATCCACGCAGAAAACTACATGGGCGACGGTGGCCGCCCACACGCGCAATTGCGCGCGCTGCGTGATGACTTTGCTATTTCTGTGCATGGCGTGGGTCTGTCGATCGGTGGCGAAGGCCTCCTTGATCCGGATCACCTTGCCCGTTTGAAGCACCTTGTCGGCTGGCTGGAACCCGCCAGCTTTTCCGAGCATCTGGCCTGGTCCACCCATGGCGCCGAGTTTCTGGATGACCTGCTGCCCCTGCCCTACACCGACGCGACCCTGACCCGCGTTGCGGATCACATAGACGAAGTACAAGAGGCACTAGGTCGTCGCATGTTGCTTGAGAACCCATCAAGCTACCTGGCTTTTGCCGAGAGCACGTGGTCCGAGACGGATTTCCTGGCCGAATTGGTGCGCCGCACGGGCTGTGGACTGCTGCTGGACGTGAACAACGTGTTCATCTCGGCCACCAATCTTGGCTACACACCGCAATCCTATCTGGATGCCTATCCCCTGTCCGCCGTGGGTGAAATCCATATTGGTGGCCATGACGAGGATGAGGATGACCATGGCGCGCCACTGCTGATCGACAGCCACGGGCGCGAAGCGGCCGAGCCCGTCTGGGCCCTGCTGGATCATGCACTGGCAGGCACGGGGCCTGCCCCCGTTCTGGTCGAATGGGACAACGATGTTCCAGACTGGCCCACCCTGCGCGCCGAAGCTGATCACGCTGCGGCCGCGCTGGCCACGATCAACGCCGGGTAGCGCCATGGCAGCCTCGCAATCCGACTTTCGCGCGGCCCTTCTTGACCCCGACCGCCCAGTGCCAGACGGCCTGACCGACGGAGACGGAAACCCAACGACCCGCCGATTTTCTGTCTACCGCAACAATGTGACGGTCGCCCTGATCGACGCGATGCGTGCTGGTTTTCCAGTTCTGGCGAAACTGTTGGGCGATCAGAATTTTGATCAATTGGCCCGGCTTTTTGCACGAGCGCATCCGCCTACATCCCCGCTGATGATGCACTATGGAGAGGCGCTACCTGCGTTTCTCGACGGGTTCGAGCCGCTGGCCCATATCGGCTACCTTTCAGACGTCGCACGATTGGAGTTGGCGGTGCGCCAATCCTATCACGCGGCAGACAGCACACCGCTGGATGCGGCCTGGCTCGGGGCAGTTACCCCCGATGTGTTGATGCGCACCCGCCTTCAGCTGGCGCCTGCGGTGCAAATCTTGTCGTCCCGCTGGCCGATCATGGATATCTGGCGGTACAACATGGAAGACGGCGCGCGGAAACCACGTGGGATTGCGCAGTCTGTCCTGATCACCCGCACGGAATTCGACCCTGAACGCCATGCCATCTCGGACGCACAATTTGCATGGCTTAGCGCCATTCGTGCCGACGCCACATTGGAAGAGGCCGTAGATGCGGCCACTGAGACGGACCCCGAGTTCGACCTTGGCCCGTTACTGACCCTTCTGATCCAGCACAACGCCCTTACTGACATGATCACCCCAAAGGAATGACCCCATGACCGCCCTTTCCCGTGTGCACACTGCAATCTTTGGCCCAGTTGAACGCGCTGACTGGTTGCTGCCGACCCTTGCCCGTTTTCTGTTTGCCGCCGTACTGGCAGTGTATTTCTGGGTGTCCGGTATGACAAAGCTGGGTGACGGGATCTTTGGCGTATTCCAACCGTCGTTGGGGGCCTATGCACAGATCTTTCCCAAGGTGATGGAGAATGTCGGGTATGACGTTACCCAGCTGAGCCTGTATCACTGGGCGGTTGTCACCGCCGGGACCGTGGCCGAGTTCATCCTGCCCTTGTTGATCATCATTGGTCTGTTCACGCGCCTGGCTTCGCTGGGCATGATCGGCTTCATCGTGGTGCAGTCGCTGACCGACCTGAACGGACATGACAAATGGGGTGACGGGTTGGTGCTGGGCGCGTGGTTCGACGCACCGTCCAACAGCCTGATCATGGACCAGCGGTCTTTGTGGGTGTTCCTGCTGCTGGTGCTGGTGGCCAAAGGGGCCGGGCCGCTGTCCTTTGATCGCGCCCTTGCCCCGAAACCTGCACCCGACGCCGCTTAGGTCACGCCAAGCGCGGCTTGCACATCCTTGGTCCAGCCAAGGTGCAGGCTGCTGCCATCCGCAACCAGCGGGCGTTTCATCAAGGTCGGGTGTGCTGCAAGCAGGTCTTGTGGAGTGCCTTGACGCTCAGCCTCTGACAGGCCGCGCCATGTGGTGGACCTTGTATTCACCAGTTTGTCGCCAAATGTCGCAAGGGCCGCAGCCATCACATCCGCGGGCACACCATCGGCCCGAACGTCCACAAAACGCGCCTCTGGCAACGCTTTGATCGCCTTGCGACAGGTGTCGCATGTTTTCAATCCGTATATTTCCATATCCACCTCTGCCGTTTGCGTTGAATTAAGCGGCAACCCGCGCGGATTACACCCCTCAACCTTGAATTTCGCGCCATAAGTGCAATCTCATTAAGTGGCGGCAGCGTCTGGATATTGCTGGCGTCATGACGGCCCCTGGCACGACGTTCCGCGTCGGGGGAGACTGCAAGGTAAAGGAGGCACGGGAACATGCCAACTGGCACCGTGAAGTGGTTCAACACCACGAAAGGCTACGGATTTATTGCTCCGGATGAGGGCGGCAAAGACGTTTTTGTACATATTTCAGCCGTTGAACGGTCCGGGCTTACCGGGCTGGCCGACAATCAAAAAGTCAGTTTCGAACTGCTGGAAGGCAGGGATGGGCGCCAGATGGCTGGCGAACTGAAACTGCTCTGACCCCCTGAGACAAACGACAAAGCGGCGCACGACCTTATCCTGCGCCGCTTGCATTGGTGAGCGCGGTGATCAGTTGAACGAGCAGCCCTTGGCGCCGACCGGGCAGCTGCTTTGGCGCACGCGATGCCGTTTCTTGGCCGCTGCGTGGGCCAGTGCCTGTTGGTAGCTGATGTCCTGATTGGGACGACCACAGCAGATGGTGCCATCGATTGTCACGGGCTGCAGACCGGTCGGGCAGTAATTGTGCTTGCTGTGAAAGGCGTAAATCTTAGGCCCAGCCTGATCCTGCGCCAAGGCCGCCCCTGCCCCGAGAAGCGCAAAGGCCGCAGCGGCCGTCATCACTTTGGTGAATGGCATATCTTCCCTCGTTCCTTCAACACACCACGAAATCTATGCAAACGATGCCGTTTGGCTGATCACAAGTCCAGTTTTTTTGGCGGATCACACCACCGCACGCATGATTTACTCGGAATTTGCCGGTTTGTGGCTAGGCTGGAAACAGTCACCACAACCCACGGGTATACCGATGACCGAATTGATGCGCCTGCTGTCCCTCTACTACGCGTGCGAAGTGTCGGCGGAAACGCAGTTCCCGTCGCCCAGCGAGTGGGCGCGCTGCATGGGGCATTACCACGCGGTGAAGGCGCATTTCGCGGGTGATTTGACGGGTCCACAGGCACAGATCGAAGGGTACCGGGCGTGGAAAACGTGGGAGGATGACAACGGCGCGCTGGTGGCCCAATTGCGGGATCGCGCCGCACCCTAAGCCGGGTTTTTCACCTCGGACCAATGTTCGCCCATGGCCACGATGCAGGACGTGCCGCTGGCATAGCGCACCACCATGGTCCAGTCGCCACGGCTGTCCGTCCACACCTCCATCATCTCTTCGGGGCTGCGCATGCCGGATGCGGTGCGCGTGGTGCCGAATTGCTGTTTCAGCCTCGCCTGCATCTGATCGGTGGGGGCGCAGATCACCTCGGCAATCGGGTTGGCGGCGAGGGGTGTGCCGAGCAGGAGAAAAGGGATGAGTTTCCACATATCCCAAAGATAGCAGCTTTCAGGCCATGTGACAGTTTTATGACGCGCTGTGGATAAACCGCCTTTAACCGCGCGTGCAATCGAGACAGCGGGGAATGCTCGGGTCCGCCATCAGGCGCTTTGCTTCAACGGGCTCGCCGCAATCGGTGCAATAACCATATTCGTCATCGTCGAGCCGTTTGAGCGCGGCGTGGATGCGCTGGCGTTCTGCATTGCGCATCCGGGCTTGGGCCTGCGCCATCGCCTGGTTCTGGAGCGCATCCATACGGGAGAGACGGCCAACGGCTTGCTGGTCGAGTTCCACCGTGGCCTGAGCGTGGGCGCCTGCGGCATCCTCGGCATCGAGGGTTTCGAGGCGGGCGTGGAGTTGGGTACGCAGGTCCATGGGGGAGCGTAGGCTTTGGAAGGTCCATGGCGCAAGGCCATCCCCCGTGGTGTGATATGCAGCGCATTTTGTGGAAGGTGCGAACGAGCGGCGCCCCGGGGCGCATTTCAATTGAGCGCTGAGCCGTGACAGCGCCGGACCGCGGGTTGGCGC
>NZ_JBYNDP010000180.1:0-5933 GCF_059783535.1 Tateyamaria sp.
GATCTGCAGAACCAGTTGGCGGTGCCCGTGCTCAAGGATGTGCTGATCAATATGGGTGTGTTGTTCATTCCTTTTGCCATCATCGTTATCGTCGGGGCCGCCAATGCGGTGAACCTGACGGATGGTCTGGATGGGCTGGCCATCATGCCGGTGATGATTGCAGGCGGCACGCTGGGCATCATTGCCTATGCCGTGGGCCGTGTTGACTTCACCGAGTATCTGGATGTGCATTATGTGCCCGGGACGGGTGAGCTGCTGATCTTCACCTCTGCATTGTTTGGCGGGGGGCTTGGCTTCCTGTGGTACAACGCGCCACCTGCCGCTGTCTTCATGGGTGATACCGGGTCCTTGGCGCTCGGTGGCGCGTTAGGCGCGATTGCAGTTGCCACCAAACACGAGTTGGTTCTGGCCATTGTGGGCGGTTTGTTCGTGGTTGAGGCGCTGAGCGTGATCATCCAGGTCCTCTACTTCAAACGCACGGGCAAGCGTGTGTTCCTGATGGCCCCGATCCACCACCACTATGAGAAAAAGGGCTGGGCTGAGCCACAGATCGTGATCCGGTTCTGGATCATTTCCCTGATCCTCGCGATGATCGGCCTTGCCACTCTGAAGGTGCGGTGATGCCACGGGCGATGATCACTGGCGGCAACCGCGGCATCGGATATGCGATGGCGCAGGGTCTGCTTGCGCGGGGATGCGACGTAGTGATCGGGGCACGAGACGCGCAGGCCGGCGCGGATGTGGCGGCGGAATTAGGCTGTGAATGGGTGCATTTGGACCTCGAGGATGCATCCACCTTTGCACCGGCCATTGAGGCCGCAGGCGGCATTGATATCCTGATCAACAACGCAGGCATCCTGATTGAAGATAGCATGGCAAGTCATCCCGAGGGTCTGCGGCGCTCGATGCAGGTCATGTTTCACGCGCCCTTCGAACTGATCCTGCTGTGTCTGCCCCATATGGCGCAGAGCGGGCAGGGCCGTATCATCAATGTCAGCTCCGGCTGGGGCGCCTTTGACGAGGGGTTGGAAGGGCCGGGCGGGTACGGTGTGGCCAAGGCGGCGCTGAATGCGCTGTCCCATGCCTTGCCACGTGATTTGCCGAAGGGCGTCAGCGTCAATGCGATGTGCCCGGGCTGGGTGCACACGCGCATGGGAGGCCAAGCTGCACCTCGCACACCGGCAGAGGGTGCGGACACGGCCATCTGGCTGGCGCTCGACGCGCCTGCAAGCGTGACCGGCAAATTCTTTCGCGACCGTCAGGAAAAGGCGTGGTGATGATCTTTCTTCTGGCTGAAAGTACCTCGGGGGAGGCCGCAGGCCGGGGGCAGAGCCCCAAGGGAGCAAAGCCATGATCCCCGTGCAGGGTCTGAACGGCGCACGCGTGGCGGTTCTGGGGCTTGGACGCTCGGGCCTCGTTGCAGCGCGCGCGCTGAAAGCAGGCGGTGCGACACCCATCTGCTGGGATGACAACCCCGAGGCGCAGGCAAAAGCCGAGGCGGAAGGGTTCACCTGTCTCAACCTAAAAAAACAGGGTGCGTTTGATGATATCGCACGGCTGATCGTCAGCCCGGGCATTCCGCACCTCTATCCAACCCCCAATCCGGTGATCGCTGCCGCATGGGCAGCCGGTGTGCCAGTGGACAATGACATCGGGCTGTTCTTCCAATCCTTTGCCTCTGCCGCGTGGAACCGCTTTGATACTATACCGCGGGTCATTGCGGTGACGGGATCAAATGGCAAATCGACGACCTGCGCCCTGATCCACCACATCATGGAGGTCGCGGGCCGGCCCAGCCAGCTTGCGGGCAATATCGGGCGAGGAGTGCTGGATATCGATCCGCCCCATGATGGTGAGATCGTGGTGTTGGAACTATCGAGCTACCAGACTGACCTCGCGCGCAGCCTGACGCCCGATGTGGCCGTGTTCACCAATCTGTCGCCTGATCATCTGGACCGGCACGCGGGCATGGGCGGATACTTTGCCGCCAAGCGCAGGCTTTTTGCCGAGGGTGGCCCGGACCGGGCCGTCATTGGCGTGGATGAAGACGAAGGGCGATCCCTTGCAGGGCAACTGAGCGAAGGCCCCAGCGATGACCGCGTGATCCGCGTGTCTGTCGCGGAAAAGCTGACCGGACCCGGCTGGCAGGTCTTTGCGAAAAAGGGCTTTTTGGCCGAGTACCGCAAGGGACGTCAGGTTGCGTCCATTGATCTGCGGGAAGTTGCAGGCTTGCCCGGTGCCCACAATCACCAGAATGCCTGTGCCGCCTATGCCGCTGCGCGTGCGGTTGGTGTGGCCCCGAAGGTGATCGAACAGGCCTTTCACAGTTTTGCGGGCTTGCCGCATCGCAGCCAGACCATCGCGGAGGCGGATGGTGTGCGCTATGTGAATGACAGCAAGGCCACGAATGTGGACAGCGCGGCCAAGGCGCTGATGGCGTTCAAGAACATTCGTTGGATTTGTGGTGGATTGCAGAAAGAGGGCGGGCTTGATCCACTCAACGATGCCTCGTCCGGTGTGCGCAAAGCCTATGTCATCGGGCGTGAGGCGGCGCAGTTCGCGATGCAACTGAATGTCGACGCGCAGGTGTGCGGCACAATGTCGGCGGCAGTGGACGCTGCGATGCACGAGGCTGAGGCCGGAGATGTGGTTCTGCTTGCGCCTGCTGCGGCCAGTTTCGATCAATATGACAGCTTTGAGCGCCGAGGCGATGATTTCGTCGCCGAGGTCACGAAGCGGCTGTAATCCAAAGGCGCGCCTGCGGCGCACTCCATTCTGATTTTGGAAAAGCCTTTTGACTTTTCCAAAAGGGGCGTGATCAGTTCTGGATTGCACGCGCAGCGGCCATGGCAGATGACCAGGCCCATTGGAAATTGTAGCCCCCCAACCAGCCGGTGACATCCAATGCTTCGCCAATGAAGTACAGGCCCGGTGTGATCTGCGATTCCATTGTTTTTGAGCTGACCTGATCCGTTTCAATACCACCCCGGGTCACTTCGGCGGTGCGGTAGCCTTCGGTGCCGCTTGGGGTCAGGGCCCAGTGGTGCAGATCATGGGTCAGGGCCTCAAGCCGCACGTCCGACAGATCGCCAAGACGGCCCGACATGTCTAACTGCGTGGACAGATGATCGACAAGCCGGGCGGGCAGGTGGCGTGCCAGTTCGGTGGTCAGCGCTTTCTTCCCGTCGCTGCGCCGTTTGGCCCGCAGGATGTTGGCGAGGTCTGTCTCCGGGGCGAGGTGCACGGTGATGTCCTGACCCGCGTTCCAATAGCTGGACGCTTGCAGGACGGCCGGGCCGGAGAGGCCGCGATGGGTGAACAGTATCGCCTCGTCAAAGCTGGTGCCGTTGGCCGTTACACGGGCCGGGCAGGCGACACCCGAGATGTCGGCAAAGCGGCGGTCTGTGAAGGTGAATGGGACAAGCGCCGGTTCGGTTTCTGTCACCCGGTGCCCGAACTGGCGCGCGATATTATAGGCAAATCCAGTGGCACCCATCTTGGGAATGGATTTGCCGCCCGTGGCAATGACAAGGTTTTGGCATGTGATGCTGCGGGTGTCGCTGAGGTGGGCGACGAAGCCGTTGTCGTCCTTGGCGATGTCGGTGACCGATGTTTGCAAGAGCAGGTCAGCGCCTGCCTGGTCCATGAGGCCCCGGAGCATCGCGATGATGTCCTTGGCTGAATTGTCGCAAAACAGCTGTCCCAGCGTCTTTTCGTGCCAGGCGATGCCATGGCGGTCGACCAGCTTGATGAAATCCCATTGAGTGTAACGGGCAAGAGCCGATTTGGCGAAATGAGGGTTCTGGCTGATGAAGGCGTGGGCGTCGCAGTAGAGATTGGTGAAGTTGCAGCGTCCGCCGCCGGAGATTCTGATTTTTTCCCCCGGCGCCTTGGCGTGATCAATCAGCAGCACGCGCCCGCCCGCATGTGCCGCGCACATCATGCCGGCCGCTCCGGCCCCTATGACGAGTGTGTCGTATTCCATGAGGCCCCCGTGCAGCATCGCACACAAAGGGTCAAGGTGTTGGGGTTGTGTGACCTCGTGCATTTCCTAGGTCGATCGCAATGTTGCAAGTAAAGAGGGATCTGCAGAATGACAGCTTTGGCCGCCGGGAGCGTTTTTCCGAAACTTGATGTCGCCAAATTGGGAGGTGGCACGCTGACCCTTGGTGCGCCGCAGGACGGGCATGACTGGCAATTGGTCGTTGTCTATCGCGGCCTGCATTGCCCGCTTTGCAAGACGTACCTGTCGAAGCTGCAGGCGCTTGAGAGTGATTTCAACGCGCTGGGCGTTGATGTTGTGGCTGTTTCCGGTGATCCGGAAGCCAAGGCGCAGGCAATGGTCGATGAGAAAGAGCTGAGGCTGGCCATGGGTTACGGCCTAACCGTGGCGCAGATGGATGCGCTGGGTGTTTACATCTCGGACCCCCGCAGCCCGCAGGAAACCGATCAGCCATTTCCGGAGCCGGGCCTGTTTGTCGTGAACGGTGACGGCGCGATCCAGATGGTGGATGTGTCGAACGCGCCGTTCCTGCGCCCGGACCTCCAGAGCGTGCTTAAGGGCATCACCTTTGTTCGGTCGAATGACTACCCGATCCGGGGCATGCACAAGGCTGCTTGAACGGGCGGCATAACCCCGCTTGCGGGCCAGTAAACTAAGGCTGGCCCGCGTGATCATTTGTCGTTATGCTGCCGCCCAGCACTCCGGATCAACCGGGGGCATGAGGCAGTACAGGCAGCAAGGCGGCAGATCATGACTGAGATGGTCTATGGCGCGGTCCCGGTGCGGGACGGCGAACCGATTCTTCCAAAATGGTGGCGCACGGTGGACAAGTGGTCACTGAGTTGCGTTCTTTTCCTGTTCGCCATTGGCCAGTTGCTAGCGCTGGCGGCGTCGGTCCCGCTGGCTGAGAAGAACGGCTTCCCCCCGTTTCACTATGTGGCGCGGCAGGCGTTCTTTGGGTCGGTTGCGCTGATCGTGATGATCATCACGTCGATGATGTCCCCGGTTGTGGTGCGTCGGCTGGCTGTGCTGGGTTTTCTTGTGTCCTTTGTGGCGCTGGCCCTGTTGCCCTTCTTTGGAACCGACTTTGGCAAGGGTGCGGTGCGTTGGTATTCGATGGGCTTTGCGAGCATCCAGCCGTCTGAGTTCCTGAAGCCTGGATTTGTTGTGGCCGCGGCATGGATGCTGGCCGCCAGTCAAGAGCTGAATGGTCCGCCGGGGCGGACGTGGTCCTTTGCGCTTTGTATCTCGATTGTATTGATGCTGGCCTTGCAGCCGGACTTTGGGCAGGCCTGCCTTGTCCTGTTTGGCTGGGGTGTGATGTATTTCGTGGCGGGTGCGCCCATGATCCTTCTGGTCGGCATGGCCGGGCTGGTCGTGTTTGGCGGTACGATTGCCTATTCCAATTCCGAGCACTTTGCCCGCCGGATTGATGGGTTTCTGAGCCCGGATGTCGATCCACGCACACAGCTGGGCTATGCCACCAACGCCATTCAGGAGGGTGGATTGTTTGGTGTGGGTGTGGGCGAAGGCCAAGTGAAATGGTCGCTTCCCGATGCGCATACCGACTTCATCATTGCTGTGGCGGCCGAGGAATATGGTCTGATCCTCGTCCTGTGCATCATTGCGCTTTATACAGGGATCGTTGTGCGGTCGCTGATGCGCCTTGTCCGTGAGCGTGATCCGTTCATCCGCCTTGCGGGCACCGGGCTGGCCTGCATGTTCGGGGTTCAGGCGATGATCAACATGGGTGTTGCCGTGCGTCTGTTGCCTGCCAAGGGCATGACGTTGCCCTTTGTCAGCTATGGTGGCTCATCCGTAATCGCATCCGGCATTGCCGTGGGCATGTTGCTGGCCTTTACTCGGAGCCGACCGCAGGGCGAGATTTCCGATCTGTTGGGGCGCCGCCGATGACGCAACAGCCGCTTCT
>NZ_JBYNDP010000181.1:0-5908 GCF_059783535.1 Tateyamaria sp.
GCCTATGCGCTGATCTTCATGCTGTTCACCATGGCCAATGTGGGCCTGCCGGGCACGTCTGGCTTTGTCGGTGAATTCCTGACGTTGATGGCCGTGTTCCAGGTCAACACCTGGGTGGCTGCTGTCGCAACAACCGGTGTGATCTTCTCGGCCGCTTATGCCCTTTGGCTGTACCGCCGGGTGGTCATGGGCGATCTGATCAAGGAAAGCCTGAAGTCGATCACGGATATGGGCCGACGCGAGAAGGCGATCTTTGCACCGCTGGTCGTGATGACGATCCTGCTGGGGGTTTATCCTGCGCTGATCCTCGACATCATTGGTCCATCGGTGGCCGCTCTTGTGACCCAATACGATACGGCACTGGCCGCGGCTGAGGCCGCGACGCAGTTCGCCGAAAACTAAGGACACGTTCTTTCATGTCCTACCACTACGTTACTTGAGGACGTTTATATGTCTGCTGATCTGACCATCATCCTGCCCGAGATCCTGCTGGCTGTCTTTGCCATGCTGGGCCTGATCGGGGCGGTCTACACGTCCAAGGACGGCCTCGCGTCGCCGCTGCTGTGGGCCACATCTGCGGTGTTTCTAGCCGTTGCAGCCTGGATCGGGTTTTCGGGCGAGGGGACGAATGTCGCCTTTGGCGGAATGTTCGTGGATGACGGGTTCTCGCGCTTTGCCAAGGTGACGATCCTTGTCTCCGCCGCTGCGGTCCTGTTGATGAGCGAAGGGTACATGTCCCAGCGTGGCTTGCTGCGCTTTGAATACCCGATGCTGGTGGCGCTGGCTGCCGTCGGCATGATGACCATGGTGTCCGCCGGTGATCTTATGGCGCTCTATATGGGCCTCGAATTGCAGTCGCTTGCGCTTTATGTCGTGGCATCGCTGCGTCGTGACAGCGTGAAGTCGACCGAGGCGGGGCTGAAGTATTTTGTCCTTGGCGCGTTGTCGTCTGGCCTACTGCTCTATGGCGCGTCGCTGGTCTATGGCTATGCGGGCACAACGCTGTTCTCGGGCATTGTGCAGGTTGCGGAAGAAGGCGTGTCGCTTGGCCTGCTCTTTGGCCTTGTTTTCCTGATGGCAGGTTTTGCATTCAAGGTGTCGGCCGTGCCGTTCCATATGTGGACGCCAGACGTTTACGAGGGCTCGCCCACGCCGGTCACTGCTTTCTTCGCGACGGCACCCAAGATGGCGGCCATGGCCCTATTCGCCCGGGTGATGCATGACGCCTTTGGTGGAGCGGTCGCCGACTGGCAACAGGTCATGGCGCTGCTGTCCGTCCTGTCGATGTTCCTTGGGGCCTTCGCGGCCATCGGCCAGACCAACATCAAGCGACTGATGGCCTTCTCGTCCATTGCGCATATGGGGTACGCCCTGATGGGCTTGGCGGCAGGCACCGTGCTGGGTGTGCAGGCGATGCTGGTCTACATGGCGATCTACGTGACGATGAATGTCGGAACTTTCGCCTTCATCCTGATGATGGAGAAGGACGGCCAGCCGGTGGTCGAGATCAGTGCGCTCAGAATGTATTCCAAGCGTGAGCCGGGCAAGGCGCTGGCAATGCTGGTGCTGTTGTTCTCGCTTGCAGGTGTGCCACCGATGCTGGGTTTCTTTGGCAAACTCTATGTCCTGCGTGCGGCTTATGAAGGCGGGTTGGCATGGTTGGCCATTGCGGGTGTGATCGCGTCGGTGATCGGCGCCTACTATTACTTGCGCATCGTCTTCTACATGTATTTTGGCGATACGGATGAAGAGCGCCTGAACGGTGGCAAGTCTCCGATCCTGTGGGCCATGCTGATGGGGTCGGCTGCTGTCATGGTGCTGGGGATCATCAACATGTTCGGTGTCGAAGGGGCTGCGGCTGCAGCTGCGCTGACCTTGGTGAACTAGGGCGCTTCTGGCCGACCGGCCCTTCGGGGAGGATTTTTTGGAAACAGGAAAGTCATGATCGCTTGGCCCGCAGGATATGGGCGGCGCGTGTTGAGTTCTGTGGATTCGACGCTGAGCGAGGCTGCGCGTATTGCGCCGGATCTGGCCGGGCCTGAATGGTTTTTGGCGCTGGAGCAGACGGCAGCGCGTGGGCGGCGCGGGCGGGCATGGGCGATGCCAGCCGGTAACTTTGCAGGCACGCTGGTGTTGCCGTTGGACGAGGCACCCGGGCACGCTGCGTTGCGGTCCTTTGTTATGTCGTTGGCGCTGCGCGATGCGTTTGTGGCTGCAACGGGTCGGGAGGATGTGTTTGCCCTCAAATGGCCGAATGATGTGCTGCTGCGCGGTGGTAAGGTGGCCGGCATTCTGCTGGAGAGCGTTGGCAGTGGCGCACGGGTTACCCACTTGGCAATTGGCGTAGGTGTGAACCTTGCGGCGGCACCTGATGCATCTCAGGTCGAAGAAGGCGCGCTGCCGCCCGTGGCACTCAAATCGACGCTCGGGACGGATATCTCGCCGGAGAGCTTTCTGGATGTGCTGGCGGTGTCTTATGCGCGTTACGAAGATCAGTTTCGCACCTATGGGTTCGACCCGATCCGCACCGCCTGGCGTACCCATGCGGCCAAAATGGGCGAGGTCATCACGGCCCGCACCACGCGCGACACGCATGTAGGCACCTTTGTGGACGTGGACGGCGATGGGCAACTTGTTCTAGAGACGGCCAAGGGCCGGATCACCATTCCGGCGGGCGACGTCTTTTTCTAGAGAGGGGCATGTGATGCTTCTGACCATCGATTGCGGCAACACGAACACTGTCTTCTCGATCTGGGACGGGACGCAGTTCCTTGCCACGTGGCGCACCTCGACCGAGTGGCAGCGCACTGCGGACCAATACTATGTCTGGCTGTCGACCCTGATGGAGTTCCAGAAGCTGGATGTTGAGATCACGGATGTCATTGTGTCGTCCACGGTGCCGCGGGTTGTCTTTAACCTGCGTGTCCTGTGTGATCGTTATTTCAATTGCCGTCCTTACGTTGTGGGCAAGCCCGATTGCCTACTGCCTGCGCCGCCACGGGTGGATGAGGGCACGCAGATTGGCCCCGACCGCCTGGTGAATACGGCGGGCGCCTATGATCGATGTGGCGGCGATCTGATCGTTGTGGATTTTGGGACGGCGACGACGTTTGACGTGGTGGCTTCCGACGGCGCGTATGTGGGGGGCGTGATCGCGCCCGGTGTGAATCTGAGCCTTGAGGCCCTACATAGTGCAGCAGCTGCGCTACCACATGTGGACATCACCAAGCCGCAAGCCGTTGTGGGCACCAACACGGTGGCCTGCATGCAGTCCGGTGTCTTTTGGGGTTACGTGGGCCTTGTCCGTGAGATATGTGCCCGAATTAAAGCGGAGCGTGCCCGCGAGATGCGCGTAATCTCGACAGGGGGGCTGGCCCCTCTATTTCAACAGTCCGAAGCGCTGTTTGACGACTTTCAAGACGATTTGACGATGCATGGCCTGACGGTCATCCATCGCTACAACAAGGAAAATAACTGAACTTATGAGCAGTGAACGTTTGATCTACCTGCCCCTTGGGGGAGCGGGTGAAATTGGCATGAATGCCTATGTCTATGGCTATGGCGCGCAAGATGCCGAGCGGTTGATCGTGGTGGACCTGGGCGTGACCTTTCCCGATATGGACAGCACGCCCGGTGTGGACCTGATCCTGCCCGATATCACCTGGTTGGCTGAGCGGAAGGACCGCATTGACGGTATCTTTGTTACGCACGCCCACGAGGATCACATCGGGGCCGTTGCCCATACTTATGGCCAGCTTGGCGCACCGATCTATGCGCGGCCTTTCACGGCCAACATCGCGCGACGCAAGATGGACGAGCATGGGCACCCCGAGGATGCGGTTCGCGTGGTCGCAGGCTGGCCGGACCAAGTGCAGGCGGGACCGTTCAAGGTGGGCTTTCTGCCGATGTCCCACTCGATCCCCGAAAGTGCGGCGCTGATCATCGACAGCCCTGAGGGTCGTGTGATCCATTCAGGTGACTTCAAGCTGGATCCGACACCAGTTGTCGGAGAGCCGTTTGATCCGGACCTGTGGGCCGAGGTCAGCAAGGATGGGGTCAAGGCGCTGGTCTGCGACTCCACTAACATCTTTTCACCGCATCCCGGTCGGTCCGAGCTGTCAGTCGGGCCTGAAATCGAAAAGCTGGTGCGCAGCCATACGTCGGGGATCGTGGTCGCGACGACGTTTGCATCGAATGTCGCGCGGGTTAAAACACTGGCCGAGGCCGGTGAACGGGCAGGGCGATCTATTGTCCTGCTGGGACGCGCCATGCGCCGGATGATCGAGGCCGCCGTTGAAACGGGCGTGCTGACCGACTTTCCATCGGTTGTCAGCCCGGAAGACGCCAAGAACATTCCGCGCGAGAACCTGATGCTGCTGGTGACCGGTAGCCAAGGCGAGCGGCGCGCCGCGTCCGCGCAGCTTGCGAACGGCAAATACATGGGGCTGGAGTTGAAAGAGGGCGATCTGTTCCTATTCTCGTCCAAGACCATTCCAGGCAACGAACGTGGTGTGATCCGCATCATGAATCAGCTGTCTGAAAAGGGCGTGGATGTGGTGGATGACTCGTCCGGCCTGTACCACGTGTCAGGTCACGCCAACCGGCCTGATCTGGAACGCCTGCAGGATATCGTGAACCCGCAGATCGTCGTGCCGATGCATGGTGAACATCGGCACTTGAGGGAACATGTCAAACTGACCGAGGGCAAGGGCCGCACGGGTGTGCTGGCCGTGAATGGCATGATGATCGACCTGAGCGGCAATGCACCCAAAGTGGCAGAATACATCGAGACCGGGCGGACGTATCTGGATGGGTCCGTGCAAATCGGCGCGCTGGACGGCGTGGTCCGTGACCGTATCCGCATGGCGCTGAATGGACATGTGCTGGTCACGCTGATCCTCGACGAAGAGGATGAACCGTTGGGTGAACCTTGGTGCGAGTTGATGGGTCTGTCCGAGACCGGGCGCAGCAATGCGGCACTGGTTGAGGTCCTGGAAGAAGACCTGAGCCAGTTCCTTGGGCGCGCGGATGCCAAGACATTGCGCGACGATGACAGCTTGACCGAAGCGTTGCGGCGCGTCGTACGCAAGTCAGCGCAGGATGAGATCGGTAAAAAGCCGGAAGTGACAGTTGTGATCAGCCGGATGCACTAATGCACACACACTACCGCGACATTCTTGACCGTGTTTCTGATCCAGTCCTGTGGTTCGATGAGGCAGCGGTGCCAAGGTTCGAACCGTTTTCGCCAAAGCTAACGGCGAATATCTATGCACAGGAGGCAGTGCTCGTACGTATTGAATGCCAAGGCTGCAGGACAGAGTTTGATGTGGCTTTCACCTCGCCTGCAGCGTCAAAGCCAATAGAGCCGGATGACACTCATTACCGGAGATACCCTCTACTGCGGGACTATATTTCCTCAAGAAAGTTGCACTACGGGGATCCTCCAAACATTCGATGCTGTGTGGCAGGTGCCAGCATGAGCAGCGTTCCGAGGACAGTTCTTGAATACTGGGTCAAACCCTATGCCTTGGGTGAAGGCTTAGGGTGTAGTTGGCCGAACCGGCTAGACCTTGAGAACCCAATACATGTTGAGCGCGCGCGCAAAGGTGATCTGATTTTGGCCCCGGAAACAATGCAGTTCCGCCGAAATCCCGAGTTCGAGGGAATTGACCTTACTCCGGAATGGGCAAGCTAGTCAGCTCGCCATACGCTCTTCAAAGCTTAGGCCAATGAAGCTGGGTGTGTGATCGCCCAACCCAACCACTTTGTTGCCACCACGATCGTCGCGGGACGACCGACTGCGGCTCGACGGCGAGCGGCTGCGCGATTTTGATGAGGTGTCCTCGCGCGGCGTTTCTGCCTTGGTTTCGGTGGTTGCTTCTACCGGTGTTTCGGTTTTCGGCTCCGA
>NZ_JBYNDP010000182.1:0-5868 GCF_059783535.1 Tateyamaria sp.
TCGCGCGGGCTTCGGAGCCTCCGGTCGTAACGGCGGGCAGCTCGGCACCGGCCAAAGGGTTGAACAGCCTTACCTTGAGAAGATGGTCGGGCCCAAGGATGCCCGGCGCCTGTGGGACTTGGGGCTTGAGGCGACAGACCTCGTTCGCCAGCTGATCGACACGCATCATATCGATTGCTTCTACCGCCCCGGCATCGCCTGGACAGCGGAAGACGACGGCGATGTGGCCGACCTGCACGCCCATGCAGAGCACATGGACCGACACTACGACCACCGCATTGACGTGCTGGACCGGGACGCTTTCCACGCCATCTGCCCTTCACCGGCCTATCGCGGCGGTGTCATTGATCACAAGTCCGGCCACCTGCACCCGCTGCGCTTTGCCCTTGGACTGGCGACAGCAGCAGAAAAGGCCGGTGCAGTTATCCATGAAGGAAGCACTGTCACCGGCATCACAAACGGCGGGCAGGTTACGCTCAAGACCGACACCGGCTCTGTCACTGCAGATCACGTGATCCTCGCCTGCAACGGATATCTGGGGGGATTGAACGCCCCGGTCGCCGCGCACGTCATGCCCATCAACAACTTCGTCGCCGCAACCGCGCCGCTGGACGACCCCGCCAGCGTGCTGACACAAGACATCGCCGTGTCAGACAGCCGCTTCGTGGTGAACTACTTCCGGCTGAGCCATGACAACCGCCTGCTGTTTGGCGGTGGCGAAAGCTATGGCTACCGCTTTCCCCGCGACATCGCAGCAAAGGTGCGTAAACCGATGACGCAGATCTTTCCGCACCTCGCAGATGTGCAAATCGACTATGCATGGGGCGGCACACTTGCCATCACGATGCAGCGGCTTCCCTACCTGGCCCGGCTGGCGCCCAACATGCTGAGCGCCTCAGGCTTTTCCGGGCATGGCGTCGGCACTGCGACACATGCTGGCATGCTGATGGCCCACGCGATCCAAGGGCAGTCTGACGGCTTCGACACCATGGCCGCCATCCCGACGGCGCCATTCCCGGGTGGGGCAAAACTGCGCAGCCCGCTCCTTGTTCTCGCCATGACCTGGTACGCCATGCGCGACCGTCTTGGCCTGTAACGGCAGGCTTAATTCAGCCCAGACGTCACAAAACCGTTTCCTTTTGCGCCTATCGGATTTACAAAAACGAAAACTGATCATAAGGATTCTGGAATATGTCCCTCCCCGACATGCACAGTGCCGAACCCATCCCCACCGCCGCAAGACAAGAGATCGACCGCCTGCTGAGCTCTGGCGACCTCTTCCGCTATACCGCCCCCGAAGGCGCGCCCGTCTCGCTTCTCGAAGCCGAATTCGCGGAATTGATGGGCAGCAAATTTGCCCTCGCCGTGTCGTCCTGCTCTGCTGCGCTTTTCCTGTCGCTCAAGGCACTCAACCTGCCGCGCGACGCCCGCGTCCTGATCCCGGGCTTCACCTTTGCCGCCGTGCCCTCGTCGGTTCTGCATGCCGACTGCCTACCGGTCCTGTGCGAGGTCGATGACAACTACCGCGTCAACATTGACGATTTCGTGGACAAACTGCCAAGCGTACAGGCCGTCATCATCAGCCACATGCGCGGCCACACGTCCGATATGGACGCCATCATGACGCTGTGCACCGCCGCCGGCGTGCCAGTGATCGAGGATGCGGCCCACTCCCTCGGCACCCTTTGGAACGGGCGCAAGATCGGGACCATAGGGACCATCGGCTGCTTCTCTTTCCAGTCCTACAAGATGGTCAACGCGGGCGAAGGCGGGATCATGATCACCGACGACGCCGATCTGGTGGCCCGCGCCATCATCATGTCGGGCGCATACGAACATAACTGGAAAAAGCACCCGGTCTTGCAGGACGCCTTTGCTAAGCACCAGAACAAATGGCCGCTCTACAATCTGCGCATGTCAAACCTGAGTGCCGCCGTCATCCGTCCGCAACTGCCCCACCTCGCCCGGAGAGTCGAAGACGGACGGCGCAACCACGATCACGTTGCCGCGCTGCTGGATCAAAGCCCACATATCCATGTGCCTACGCCTTTGCATGGCGAAGTGCGCGCCCCGGATTCGATCCAGTTCAACCTGATTGACATGAGTGACGCACAGGTCGACAGCTTTGTCGCCGCCGCGGCCCAGGCCGGGGTCAAAGTGCAGGTGTTCGGGGCCAGCACGGACAACGCCCGTGCCTTCTGGAACTGGCAGTTCATCCCGAACCTGCCTGAATTGCCGAAAACCCGCGCCATGCTCATGCGCGCCTGTGACGTGCGCCTGCCCGTGCACCTGCCCAAGGATACGCTCGACGCGGTGGCCGAGGCCCTGCTGTCCGCCGTGGCAACGGCGACAGAACAACAGGCCGCCTGACACCCGCCCACCATCCCAATGCGTTTGGATGCACGCATTGGGACACACTGCCGCCCACCCTGCCCTTGCAACGGGCAGAGGGTGCAGTAGCGTGAGCGCATGATAGATCTCTCGCAGGGTGCCGCCTGGATGGCTGGCCACATCATCCCCATCTCGGACGCGGCCATTCCCGTCACCGATTGGGGCCTGACCCATTCCGACATCGCTTATGACGTGGTTCCGGTTTGGCGCGGTGCATTCTTTCGCCTGCACGACTATGTCGACCGCTTCATCGCGTCGCTCACGGCTGGCCGATACGACATCGGCATGGACCACACAGCGATTTGCGATGCGCTCAACCGGATGGTCGCCGCCAGCGGCCTGCAAGACGCCTATGTCGCCATGGTGGCAGCGCGCGGACGCAACCCGGTGCCGGGCAGCCGTGACCCCCGCGACTGCACCAACCACTTTTACGCCTGGTGCGTGCCCTATGTGCACATTGTCAAGCCAGCGGCGGCAGAGCAAGGCACATCGGTCTGGATCACCAAATCCGTCCGCCGCATTCCGGCAGACAGCGTGAACCCTCGGGTCAAGAACTACCATTGGGGCGACTTCACCTCGGGCCTGTTCGAAGCCAAGGAGCATGGATTTGAAACAACCCTCCTGCTGGACCACGACGGGAACGTGACCGAAGGGCCGGGCTTCAACGTCTTTGCCGTTTTCGGCAACCGCGTCGTGACCTCCGACCAAGGCGTACTGCACGGGATCACGCGGCGGACGGTGCTTGAGATGTGCGTTGAGGCCGGACTGCAAACCGAAACTCGCCCCCTGCCGCTTGACGAATTTCTGGAGGCGGACGAGGTGTTTCTGTCCTCCTCGGGCGGCGGCGTCATCCCTGTTTCACGCGTGGATGACCTGGTGTTTTCAAATGGCACGGCCGGCGCGATCGCATCAGACCTGCGCACCCGCTACTTTGATTGGATCACACGCCCGCAACACAGGATCGCTGTGGGCTACATCAATTGATAACATAGCATCGTTGGATCAACGGTCGGCAACCGAAGTGCAGACCAAGCGGACAATGAGGGGTATCGCCCCGACACATCTCCTCGCATAGCGCAATACCTGTCGTTGAGAGTTACCGATCCACCCCATCATCGAAAACGGCCATCATGGCGCCTCTCAGGCGCGCAACGTCGTCGTCAACTGATGCGGACAGATCGCATTCGAATGACGGCAAAACCTCGATGCGGATGGTTCCGCTTCTGGGCAGGTGTTTGCCGCGCGGCAACAGGCGGTCAGAAGCATGAATGACAATGGGCCGTATCGTCCTGCCGGTGGCGCGGGCGACAAGTACCGCACCTGCCTTGAACGCGCCAAGGCTTTCGAACCCGGTGCGCGTGCCCTCCGGGAAAAGCACGACAGAGCGGCGCGCGGGCATGGCGTGGACCGCAGCGGTGAGCGTCTCAAGCGCAACCGTACCGCTACTGCGGTCAATCTCCACCAGTCCCGCGCCCTTGAACCCGTGGCGCAGGAGGGCCGCGTCACATAACTCCTTCTTGGCGGCGAAAGTGATCCACTTGGCGTCGGGCATCACGTCCATCAGAGCGAATCCGTCGAGGTGGCTGCGGTGGTTGATCACGATGATGCTGCCAGTGTCGGCGGCGAGCGCGGCCCGGTCGGCTTCTGTCATCTCTGTCCGGATGCTCAGCAGCCACAGAAGCCGCGAACAGGCACGTTTGACCAGCGGCCAGTACCAGCCGCGAAAGCCCCGCCGCTTACCACAAAGCAGGGGCACAAAGGCGATATAGAGGAAGTAAAATGGACCCAGCAGAAACAGCGCAGCGCGTTTTATGACGCGCAGGCCAGCCGGGTCCGTGGCCACTGGTACGGCCCGCCCGTTCGGAGGTTGAAGTGACATGGCTCCCCGTCGCATGTGCTGTCTGCCGGGGGATGTTCACGAGGATTCTTCATGGCGTATTTGCCGCCTGCCCTCTGGGCGCGTGGCCCGACAAGCACCCTGCGCCCTGCCTCTATGGGGCAATGGGCGCGGCGCATCAACAGAAAGTCGGATAGCGGTGATTGGCCCCACTGGTTGGGTTGAGCTTTCTTCGGACCTTAGCCCATCTAATATCTATGGTTGGCAGAGCAGACGGAGCCGCCGTTCGATCAGGTTGGTTGAACGTCGGTTATCGGTTCAGCTCGAACGTAGCAAAAGGAAGCCCTTGTCCCAGTCTCTATTGAGCAAGTCTGGGTTCCGAATCCAAAATTGGAGTTTACCCGCGTCTCCCCACGTCCAAAGGAAAGAACTGTTCAGCTCCAACAGCAAGGTCGCTTCGTGACGCAGGTCATCGGAAATTGGATTCAGGTTGCCGTCAGCATCAACGCCACAGAACATGTCTTGGCTCTTTGGGGGAAATCTAACTGAACTGAGGTCCCGTCTAAGTGTTTTTTGAACCTTGTCAGGCAAGGCAGAAAAATCTGCGTCAGAGCCCGTTATCATCTGTTTGTAGGCCTGCTGCGTTGCTCGTCCGTGATACCAATAGTAGGGCACGTCCATATGCCCCCCGCTACCGGGGCGCCTGTTATGTTTCCCGACAAAGCTTGATCTCACCTCAATTTCTTCGAAAGTAACTTTCAATTCGTCGAGGTCATTCATCCAGTCAAGGCCGCATTGAGTGCCGATATTTCGGTTGGGGTCACTTTGCTTTGCCCGGTCGAGCCACACAGTCAAAATTTCCTCGACAGCGGCAGATGCTTAAGGAACATCTCATTTTTCAGTGGCGTATCTTCGCGATCCGCAAGGTAGGTATTCAAGCTGGTCTCGCGGCTCTTCAGAGCTGCTGTACATTCTTGGCTCACAATTCTTATAGTTCGCCACAACACATCTGATGGGTTGCTGGGGACCTCAAACTCTTCTGGGGTGGGAGAATATGACGGGTTACTTTGCCAATGTAGGTTCAGTCTTTCTGCCAGGTTCTGCGAGGTTCCGTTTAATATCTCAAACTCGACCGCAAGCCTGCTGAATTTTTTGGGCGGGTGTTCGGGGTCTCCTCCTGGGAAATAGTATTGCCAGCTCCCGCCGTAAACCGGAGGCGCTTCGGGGGGCAATGCAGTATAACTTTCCGGCGCATTCTTGATATGCATGACCGCGCATGGCCAATGGTATTCACCAAAGATTTCATGTTGCGCGGCGTTTTGAGGTTGGTCGAACTCGGTACAGGCAAAAAAAGCTAGATGGCCTTCGGTTGGGCATCCAAGACTGCTTACGGTGGATGAGACTTGTGACAGGTCCAGTTGCGCCAAAAAATGCAAATGCTGTTTGTTTGACGCGGTCGGCCAAGATATTTCCTCCGAAAGCCGAGGTAATCCACCGTACCAAGAGTGAACAGAATGCCATGCAGAGTCTGCAATGCGTCCGGGCGAAGAAATGAGAGAAATTTGGGCCACTAGCTCGTAGTCCTTCTGCAAATGAAAATTGGCCACTCAAGGTCTGAATTGATGCTACAAGTCCACTTT
>NZ_JBYNDP010000183.1:0-5796 GCF_059783535.1 Tateyamaria sp.
AAACCACGGGCCAGTTCTATTCCCGGCGGTTCGTTATGTCCTATCCCAACGAACAACTGCCCGCAGGCCGTCCGCTCAAGATGGCCCCGGCGCATGACGCCATGACCGCCGCCGGATGCCGCTGGGGATCAAGCTGGGATCTCGAAACGCCGCTCTACTTCGCACCATCCGAAGACTTTGAAGAGAACCTGACGCTTAAACGCTCAAACGCGCATCAAATCGTGGGCGCCGAATGCCGGAACGTACGCGAGAATGTCGGCATGGTCGACATCACCGGCTTCTCCCGGTTCGAGGTGACAGGCCCAAATGCCGAGGTTTGGTTGAACAACGTCATGGCCTCCAAACTGCCTGCCCCCGGCCGCGCCAAACTGGCGCCAATGCTGGGCGAAGACGGGCGGCTCAAGGGCGATCTGACGATCCTCAACTTGGGCGCAGACTCGTCTGGAAATGGCACATGGTGGATCATGGGCTCTTACTACCTGCGCGCCTGGCACATGCGTTGGTTCGACGACCACATGATCGACGGCGTGCAGGTCCGCGATCTGGGCGAGGAGATGTGCGGCTTTGGCCTGACCGGCCCCAATTCCCGAAAGGTGATCGAAAAGCTGTGCCATCAGGACATCGGCGCACTCAAGTTTATGGGCTGTGGCGACTTCGATGTCGGCATGATCCGGGCCAAGGTGGCGCGCATGTCCGTCGCTGGTGAGCTGGGATACGAAATCAACTGCCGCTACGGCGACCACATCAAACTGCGCCGGATGCTACTCGAAGCGGGTGAGGAGTTCGGCCTAGAAGAATACGGCTTCAACGCCATGCTGTCGCTGCGGCTGGAAAAGTCCTTCGGCATCTGGTCAGCCGAATTCACCCAAGGCTACACGCCCGGCATGACCGGCATGGACCGCTGGATCGACTGGGACAAGGAGTTCGTGGGCAAGGCCGCCGCCGTGGCCGAGCGCGACGGGAATGGTCCCGCGCAAAAGCTGGTCACGCTTGAAATCGACGCCGGTGATGCGGACGCCAGTGGATACGAACCCGTATGGAACGGCGACAAGCGTGTAGGGTTCGTCACCTCGGGTGGCTACGGGCATACCGTGCAGAAATCGCTCGCCATGGCACTGGTTGACGCCGACGCAGCGACCGAAGGCACGGACTTGAAGGTCCACGTCGTCGGCGTGGAACGGTCCGCCAAGGTGATTGCCCCCTCCCCCTACGACCCGACAGGCAAGGCGATGCGGGGATGACCGACCTCCCCCGCCGTCGCCGTGGTCGTGGTGCGCCCCCACAAAAATCGCGCACCACCAACTACCGCAACCTGCGCAACCCGTTCCCCCCGATGAGCGTGTTCTCGGACGATCGGATTGCGGCGATGCATGAGGCAGCGCTGGATGTGCTGGAACGGCTGGGGATCAAGGTGCTGCTGCCCGAAGCACGGGCGCAGTTCAAAGCAGGCGGCGCGCGGGTCGATGACAGCTCCGAGATGGTGCATATCGGGCGCGAGATGGTCGAGGCGGCGCTCACCACCGCACCCAAATCCTTCCCCCTGATCGCAGGCCATCCCGACCGCAATCTGGTGATGGAACTGGGGTCCATGATCTTCCAGCCCGGCGCGGGCTGTCCCCATGCCACGGATCTGGAACGGGGCCGCCGCCCCGGCACCGAACAGGATTTTCGCGAGCTGATCACTCTGACCCAGCACTATGACGTGCTGCACATGATCCCGCCACTGGTCGAGCCGCAGGACGTGCCGCTCCACCTGCGCCACTATGCAATGACAAAGGGGCAGATGGAGCTGACCGACAAGCTGCCTTTCATCTATTCGCGCGGCACCGGGCAGGTCGAAGAAAGCTTTGAAATGCTACGCGACTTCCGCGGTCTGTCGGACACGGATTTCGCCGCCAACTCGCACTGCTATACGATCATCAACACCAACTCGCCCCGGCAGTTGGACATCCCCATGGCGCTCGGCGTGATGGACTTCGCCCGCCACGGCCAGATGGCGATTATCACGCCCTTCACCCTCATGGGGGCCATGGCGCCGATCACGGTGGCGGGCGCCATGACGCTCAGCCACGCCGAGGCGCTCGCGGCCATCACACTTGGCCAGTTGGTCAACCCCGGCGCGCCGGTGTGTTATGGCACCTTCACGTCGAATGTGGACATGAAGTCAGGTGCCCCGGTCTTTGGCACGCCCGAACACTTCAAGGCATCGCTCGCAGCCGGGCAGCTGGCCCGACATATCGGCCTGCCATGGCGCTGCGCCTCCGGATCAGCCGCCAACCTGGGCGACGTGCAGGCAGCTAATGAGACGCAGTTCGGCACGTGGGGCTGCCTGCTGGCCGGAGCCACCATTACGCTGCACGCCGCCGGTTGGCTCGAAGGTGGTTTAACCGTTTCCTACGAAAAACTGGTCACGGATGTTGAGGTTTTGCAGATGGTGGCCGAACTCTGCACCGCAACCCCCGCTGATGAGGCCGAGATCGCCATGGATGCGCTCGAGGAAGTACAACCCGGCGGCCACTTCTTTGGCGCCGCCCACACGATGGAACGCTACGCGACCGAGTTCTATGAACCCGTCGTGGCCGATTTCGCGAACTTCGGCACATGGGAAGAACGCGGCAGCGTTGACGCCACAACCCGCGCAACGGACATCTGGAAAGGCATCCTGCGAGACTTCACCCCACCCGCCATCAACGGCGACCGGATGGAAGCCCTGCACAAATACATCGCAGACCGGACAGCCGCAGGCGGCTGCGCCCCCACAAGCTGATGTCAGAGCCGCTCCTCCACCGCGACGATCCGGCCAAAGACCCGCTGGTTGGCAATATCAAGGTCACGCGCCAGGACTGGCTGAATGCCGCCCTTTCTGTCCTTAAACAAGGCGGGGTTGAGGCCGTGAAAGTGGCGGAACTAGCAGGGCAGATGGCTGTCTCACGGTCCAGTTTCTACTGGTATTTCAAGAACCGCACCGACCTGCTGAACGCCCTGCTCGATCACTGGGAACGCACCAACACGGCGGCCATGGTCGCACAGGCAAACGCGCCCGCAGGCACCATCACTGAAGCCTGCTGCAACGTCTTTCGCTGCAATATCAACACCGCGCTCTTCGACAACAGGCTCGACTTTGCGATCCGCGACTGGGCACGGCGCTCCGACCGGGTCAATGCGGTTCTCAAAGCGGGCGACGATGCACGCATCGCGGCACTGACACACATGTTCCTGCGGTTTGACTATCCCGAACTGGAAGCAAAAGCGCGGGCGCGGGTTATCTATTATATGCAGCTTGGCTACGACGACGCCAACCTTGGCGAAACGCTGGACGAACGGCTCGCCATGGTGCCGGGCTACCTCGTCGCCTACACTGGCCACGCCGCGTCAGATGCGGAAATCGAGGCCTTCGCCACCTACGCCCGCGACGTCACCGGCCACACCGGCCCTGCTTGACCTTTCTTCAAAATAGTTATGTCGTATGACAAATATCGGGGAGAGTATCATGCGCACTCAGGTCGGCATCGTCGGCGGTGGGCCGTCCGGCCTGTTGCTGGGCCAACTGCTCTACAAGGCCGGGATCGAGACGGTCGTGCTTGAGCGCAAATCGCGCAACTATGTCCTCGGTCGCATCCGCGCAGGCGTGTTGGAACGGGGCTTGGTCGGCCTGATGGGTCAGGCCGGTGTGGACGCCCGGATGAAGGCCGAAGGCTTTGCACATGACGGCACGCTCATCGCCTATGACAACGACATGTTCCGCGTGGATTTCACCACCCACACCGACGCAACGGTTCTGGTCTACGGACAAACCGAGGTGACGCGCGATCTCTATGATGCGCGGGACGCGACGGGCGGCGACACGCGGTTCGAGGTCGAAGATGTTGTGATACACGACGCCGACACCGACGCGCCCTATGTCACCTTCGACCAACACGGCCAAAACCACCGGATCGACTGCGATTTCGTAGCGGGTTGCGACGGGTTCCACGGCGTCAGCCGCCAGACAATTCCCGAAAACGTGCGGCAGGAGTATGAGAAGGTCTATCCCTTCGGCTGGCTCGGCATCCTATCTGAAACACCCCCCGTCAACGACGAACTGATCTACGCCAACTCGGATCGCGGCTTTGCCCTCTGCTCAATGCGGAACGAAAACCTCAGCCGCTACTACATCCAGTGTGACACTTCAGATGACCCATCCAACTGGACCGATGACGCCTTCTGGGACGAGTTGCGCCGCCGCATTCCGCCCCAAGCGGCAGACAGCCTGACCACCGGCGCCAGCATCGAAAAATCCATCGCCCCGCTGCGCAGCTTCGTGTGCGAGCCGATGCGCTGGGGTCGCCTGTTCCTGTGCGGCGACGCCGCCCACATCGTGCCACCAACCGGGGCCAAGGGCCTCAACACCGCCGCATCCGACGTTCACTATTTGAACCAGGGGCTGCGCCAATTCTACGGCGACGGCGACAGCAACGGGATCGACCGCTACTCGGAACACGCGCTCGCCCGTGTCTGGAAAACACAACGCTTCAGTTGGTGGTTCTCAACCCTCATGCACCACTTCCCCGGGCAAACCGCATTCGACAAGAAAATGCAGTTGGCCGAACTCGCCTTTCTGCGCGACAGCCAAGAGGCGCAAGCGGCGATGGCACTCAACTATGTCGGTCTGCCGTACTGAAGTCGAAACGCCCGCGAGCGCCCGTTCAGAAGTCAAAGATAGACCGGACCAATGTGCGTCGCGTGCCACATTGCGCAGGATAGATCGGTCTCAGAAACCTGGAAACCGGCACAACCTCACGCCGTCATTTTCCCCTCTCGCACCCGCAACAAAACGCCGCCCGCCTTCGTGGGCAGCTTACCGAAAATCTGGTTAATTTGGCCCAAACCGACCGTGCGCAAGGGCAAGTCCCTGACGCGATTACAAATTCAGAAAACCACCAAGATTTCGTAACACCGCCGAACAGGTTGTCCCCGCGGGGACAAATCAGTCAAACAGGCTCCGCAACCCCTTTTTGACCTCATCTTCCAGCTTCCGCTTGGCCGCACCTTCAAGGTCCTGACCCTCATCGGTGACACCCAGTTCCTTGGTCACTTTCTCGCGGACCTTCTCCTTGGCCCTCGCTTCGATCCTGTCTTTCTCGGCCTCGAGTTTTTCGTCCAGCTTCAGGTCAATGGCCGAGTCCAAGTCAGGTAGAATGCTCGGATCGGCCCAAGGCCCTCGAATGCGCACCGGGATCGCCAGGTCCGGTCCATCATCGCTTTTGAGTGCGGTGGGTGTGAACAGGTAGTCGATGTCCTGCTGGCCCAATCCAACCCGGCCTGCGCCGCGCGCCTCAAAGCTGCGCAGCACGACAAGAAGGTCATCGTTCAGAAGGTTGCCACCCTCCATCCGGAAGCTGGCGCTCATGTCTTCGAACACCGTTGTACGGCCGTTGCCCCTGCCAAATTTCAGAAGGCCATCAAGGTCCAGCCCTTCGATTGTGCCACCTGCGACATTGAACGATCCATTGCCCGAAAGGGACTTCATGATCGCGTCCACATTGGAGCCGACACCAAGGAACTTCACCTGCGCATTGGCTTTCCCGGTCAACATCTCAAGGTCCGCGGCATCCCGCAGGAAGGGTTGCAGGCCAAGGCCTCGCGCGGTCAGGTTCCCGCCGACGCTCAGACCCGAGCGGTTGTTGATCACGAACTCGCCCACCAAAGTGCCGTTGTAGGCGGCAACCTCGCGCAGTTCGAACACCATGCGACTGTTGTCATTGCGCAAAAGAGTGCGGGTTGGCCCCAGTTTGAATTGTCCAAGGTCGATGGAAG
>NZ_JBYNDP010000044.1:0-24382 GCF_059783535.1 Tateyamaria sp.
GCGAAGTGGCGCTTCTGCGCGAAGAGCTCGACATGCTCAAACGCGCCTTCCGCCGCCACTGCGTCGAAACCAGCTAGCGCTGCGCCGCCTGCAACGCGGCGGACAACACGTGCCGATCCCCAACGTGATTGGCGAGGATCAGAATGAGCCGCGCGTTCAGCGCATCACTGTCCTCTTTGCTCAGCCCCTGATGTACCGCCAGCAGTTCGTCATAGAACCCGTCCGGGTCCGCAATGTTCGGCTCAAGGTTCAGTTCCATCACGCCCCCTTTCCCAATGCGATCCGCATGGCACTTGCGACATCGTCGACTGACGCCTCTGGCCACCGCGCAACCACGTGTTGATCAGGTCGGATCAGGTACACGGCGCTCTCCGCATCGCCTAGGTAGCGCTCTTTCAGAAACGGATTGCTGCGGGCCGTCAAACCCAGATGGGTCAGCGGCACGCCGTCCACCTCGGCAATATCCGGCGCAGGTGCATCAATGCACAGCAGCGTAAACCCACCCGGCAACCGATCCAGCAGATAAGTCTTGCCCAGTTTCGCATCCACCGCAGGCGCCCCAACGCGAGTCCGGTCCGGCCCGTCCAGCATATCCGGCCCGTTCAATGACAACCCGTCATACACACATGGCACCGACAACCGCCCCGAATTGACCAAGGGCCGGGCAAAGGCGTGATCCCGCGCAAGCTCAAGCACTGCATTGCGGAACACCTTGCTGATCTCGCTCTTGGGCGTCAGGAAATCAGTCGCGCGGGTGGAGTTCAGAATGTTCTCATCCGCCCCATGCACCCGCTCCTCAGAATAGGTGTCCAATAACGTCTCGGGCGCGAGACCGCGGATCACGAAATCCAGCTTCCACGCCAGATTGTCCGCATCCTGTACGCCACTATTGGCCCCGCGAGCGCCAAAGGGCGACACCTGATGCGCGCTGTCCCCGGCGAAGATCACGCGATCATGTCGAAACTCCTGCATCCGACGACACTGGAAGGTGTAGATTGAGGTCCACTCCAGCTCATACTCCGCCCCCTCGCCCAGCATCGCATCGACGCGGGCGCGCACATTGTCCTCGCGCAGCTCCTTCTCGCGGTCGATGTCCCACCCAAGCTGAAAGTCGATGCGCCAGATGTCGTCGGGTTGCTTGTGCAGCAGCGCCGACTGCCCCGCATCCTTGAAGGGTGGCTCAAACCAGAACCACCGCTCGGTCGGGAAATCAGCGGTCATCTTGACGTCAGCGATCAGGAAATTGTCCTCGAACACCCGCCCGTCAAAGCTCAGCCCCATCATGTCCCGGACAGGTGACCGTGCGCCATCACAGGCAATCAGCCACTCGGCTTCGATCTGATAAGATCCATCGGGCGTGTCCACATCCAGCAGCACATGATCGTCCTGCTGATCCAAGGTTGTAACGGCATTGCGCCCGCGTATCTCAATCGGCGCGCCTTCGTCCTGCGCCACACGGATCTCATCGACCAGAAACTTTTCAAAGTACGGCTGCTGCAGGTTGATGAAGGCCGGGCACCGATGCCCGTCCTCGGGCTGCAGGTTGAACTGAAACACGCGGTCGTCGCCGTGAAAGACTTTGCCCACGTTCCACACAACCCCCTTGTCGATCATGCGCTGCCCCGCACCCAGCCGATTGGCAATCTCCAGCGTGCGCTTGGCAAAACAAATCGCGCGGCTGCCCTGCCCAACGCCGTCATGGTCATCCAACACCAGCACCGGCGTGCCCTTGCGCCCAAGGTCCAATGCCAAGGCCATCCCAATTGGCCCTCCGCCGACAATCACAACTGGGTGCCGTTGCGCCGGCATCGTCTGCGCCGAAACAGGGGCGTATGGGTAGAGTTGGAATTGAGTTTTGTAGCGTTGCTTGATCATGTCAGGCCCCGATCTGGCTTACCACGTAACTTGCCATTGCAAGGACGAGCGCCAGGACCGCCGACACCACGCTAAGCCGCCCTACTCTTGATCGAAACACGGTGGCAAAGATGTATCCCCAAGTACTTGCCTCAATCTTCGAATTCCGGGAGTAATCCCGTGGCGTTTCGAGGGTCGCACTCGAACCAATTGTAAGTAGCGGCGCTGCATGAAAAAAGAAAAGAATCCACGCGCAAAAACCGGTTGCGCCAGCGGTCCACCCAAGGATCACAGTCCAACTCACCCCTGCAACGCCTCCCACATCTCGATGTCCCGCTTATCCGTCCAAATGCGTGGATGTGCGATTCCACGCGCCTCGTCATAGGCGCGGGCGACGTTGAACGGCAGGCAATGCTCATAGATGGCATAGTCGCTGAACTTCGGATCACATTCGGCACGCACCGCATCCCACGCCTCTTTCAACGACCCGCCGCGCGCAGCAACCCGTGCTGCAGGACGGTAGGTGCTGTCCACAAAATCCCGCGTGCTCTCAATGGCCTTGTTCACCATCTCGGACCCAACAAGCGCATCCCCGCGCCCGGGCGCAATGGCATCGACGTCATAGGCCTTGATCGCATCCAGCGTCCCGCCCCAATCGCCGAAATACCCGTCACCGCAATAGCAGGCCGAATGATATTCAACGATGTCACCGGTAAACATCACGTTCTGATCCGGCACGTGAATGACGGCATCCCCCGCCGTATGGGCGCGGCCCAAATGCTTGATGTCCACGCGGCGATCGCCAAGGTACACCGTCATGCTGTCGGAAAACGTTGTCGTGGGCCATGTCAGCCCCGGAATGCTCTCATGCCCCTCAAACAGACGCGGAAAACGTTGGAATTCGCTGTCCCAATCCTCCTGCCCGCGCTCGGCCACCATGCCGCGCGCCATGTCGGACATGATGATCTGATCGGCGCCATAGGCCGACGCCCCGAGTACCCGCACCGCGTGGTAGTGGGTCAGCACCAAATGCGTGATCGGCTTGTCCGTCACGGTACGCACCTTCTCGATCACCTTCTCCGCCAGGCGCGGGGTTGCCTGCGCCTCGACAATCATCACGCTGTCATCGCCGATGATCACGCCGGAATTCGGATCCCCCTCGGCGGTAAAGGCCCACAGACCCTCTCCGATCTCGTCAAAGGTGATGGTCTTTTCGGTCATGTCACCTTGAGAGGCGAAGGCTTTGGCCATGTGTCGGGTCCTTTCAGGCGGGCGTTTCGGCGTCTGGTTGTTGATCAGGGTGAGCAGCGGCAACAGCGGGCACGTTGAGACAGGCTGCCTCGATCCGCTGTACTTTGGGAAAGGGGCTCACATCCACCCCCCATCGATGCGCGTTGTAAACCTGCGCCACAAGGCACAGATCGGCAAGGTCTGGCGCTTGCCCAAAGGCAAAGGGTGTGTCGTCCTGCACGAGCGTTTCGAAAGCCATGAAACCTTCGATCATCCAATGCCGCATCCAGTCCATCACGCCGTCCGTGTCCGCGCCATAGGCGTCGCGCAGATGGGTCACGACACGCAGGTTGTTCACCGGATGCACATCAACTGCCATCGTATAGGCCGCCGCCTGCACTCGCGCTCGCGCGAGCGGATCGGCGGGCAGCAAAGCGGGTTCAGGCCAACGCGCTTCGATATAATCCAGGATGGCAAGTGATTGGGTCAGCACAGACCCATCTTCCAGCACCAACGTCGGCACGCCCTTGCCGGGGTTCATCTCAGCATAGTCCGCATTCTTCTGTGACCCGGCCAGCAGGTCGACAGGGACCGTTTCAAATGGCACGCCCTTTAGGTTCAGCGCCGCCCGCACGCGGTAGGACGTCGTCGAACGCCAATAGCTGTAGAGGGTCAAAGGGGCGGTCATGCGGTGTCCGTTGCCAAAGTCGTCGCATCGGTAACTGTTGATTTTGTAACCAACAAGCCTCAGCGCAGCAGGGCGGAAGACCACGCCTCAAGAAACAGCTCTCGTTTCAGCCGATCCAGATAGACCAGCAACCCGGGATCAAGGCTGACGACATTCAACACCTGCGCATCCCCATCCCCGATCGAGGGCAACGGAAAACCGGGCCGATCTTGCGCGGACCAAGCGCCGGAGGTCAGGTAAGACACCATAGCCTCGGCCGTACCGCCCACATCCGTGCTGTTAAGCACCAGCGCGGTGCGCATCATCGTCGTAGCAAAGTCTTCGGGCGTGATAATCGTGACCTTGTCCAGCGTCTCGGGCCGGGTTTGGGCGTAGCTGCCTAGCACGTTATAGGCCACAAACAACTCGCCCGAAGCCAGATCGTCAATCATGTCGCCCGAGCAGCAATAGAGCTGCGCATCCAGGTTTCCAAACACTTCCATCAGCCGCCAGAACGTCTCGGACGCGCGCGCATCCTGCGTGGCGAATAGGTAGCCGAGACCGGACAGACGCACATCGTAGGTGCCCAAGCGGCCCCTAAAATGCTCGGGGTCCGCACGCAGGGCCTCGATCAACTCTTGCCGGGTCGTGGGGAGCGGGCGCCCCTCGAACGCCGCGCGGTTCAGAACAACGGTTGCAGGTTCCAGCGTGAAGCCAAACACACTCTGCCGCCATTGCGAACCCGCTTGCTGCGCCAGCCCTGGCAAACGGCGGGCGAGCCCGTCATTCGCCAGCTTCAACTGCAAATCCATGGCGCTCGAAATCACCACGTCAAAGCAATCACCACATTCCGCAATCAAGGTCAGGATGTCCGCCGAGCCTGCGACGGCATAATCGACAGAAACGGACGGATTGCGGGCAATAAACCCCTCGACAATGGGCGCGAAGATATCCGTGTCCGTACTCGACAACACGCGCAGGGTCACGCCGTCCTCGCCGTGAAACATCTGGCGGTCTTCCAGCTCTGCTGCGGCCAGCGCGCCCGCCCAGAGGAGAAGGATCACAGATACAAAGTTGCGCATGCCCCACCCCCATCCAAGTTCGCCAATTCCAGCCGCCCGCCATGGGCCTCGGCCACGTCCTGCGCAATGGTCAGACCCAAACCGGATCCCACGGTGTCCCCCGCATTGGCCCCACGCTGAAAACGCTGCGACAGCTCTGTCATCTGTTCGGCGGGAAACCCATCGCCTTCGTCACACACGACAATGGCAATCGGGTCGTGCTGCACTTCGATCCGAACAGTTCCCTCGGGCGGAGAATACTTGAGCGCGTTATCAATCAGATTACGCACGGCATTCTGAATCAGAATTGGATCGCCCTGCACCTCTACCGGACCGTCGGCCAGCAGCTGCAACTCCAAATCCTTCATCTCGGCCACAGGAGTCAGCCGGTCCACAAGCTCCCGGCAAATCCCGACAAGATCAATCTTCCGCCGCTCCAACTGGTCCCCGCGAAAGGTGACCATGGCATGATCCAAGAGCTGTCCCGCCGCCCGGCTGCTCTCGTCAATCGCCCGGATCATGGACCGCAAGGCGGCGCGGTTCTCGTCCTTGTCCACGCGCATCAACGTCGCCTCGGCATGGGTGCGCACAGTAGCCAAGGGAGTCCGTACGCGATGCGCGGCCTCCGCGATGAATGTCTCGGACTGGGTCAGCGACGCACTCAACCGCGTCATCAGCGAATTCAACGATGTGACCAAGGGCGACAACTCGGTCGGCACCGGACGCACAACGGGCCGCAAATCGCGCGGACCTCGTCGCGCCACAGCTTCGGCCATCTGGCTGAGCGGTCTCACAGTTGATCGGGACGTCCACAGCGCCATACCCGCCGCCAAGACAAAGAAGGCGCCGCCAAACAGCGCAGCATTCACCGAAATCGCCCAAAGCGTCCCGGCCAGACTGTCCCGGGTCTGGGCCACACTGACAGTCAACAGCACAGGCGCAGGTCCAGCGGGCAAAGCACGGGTCAACGTCGCAAGTCGCACCTCTGCACCCCCAAACGCCTGCGTCTGGAAATCCAATCCAACCGACGGATCAAACGGACCCTCAGCCAAACCGTCATACCCGGTCAACAGCGCATCCCCCTGATGCACGGCGTAAAACACACGATCGTCCGCAGCGGTGTCCAACATGGCGAAGGCAGCATAGGGGACATCCACTTCGATCCGCCCATCACGCACCACCGCAGCATCCATCAAAGACGTCAAAGACGCCTCAAGTATGCGGTCCTGCCCCTGCTGCGCGATTTGCTGGGCATAGGTGCGGACAACCAGAAAGAACAGCACCGCCAACAGCGCGGCGCCGCCAATCAGCGTCCAGGTCAGCCGCCGACGCAAAGATGTCGCGCTACCCCTCATCCAACCGGTACCCCAAGCCACGATGGGTCGAAATGGTCAGGCTCGACGGCTCAAGATGCTTGCGCAACCGACCCACATACACCTCGATCGCGTTCTCGGTGACCGTCCCATCATAGGAAAACAACCGGTCCACCAGCTTGTCCTTGGAAAAGATTTGGCCCGGCGCATTCATAAACAGCTCCAAAAGCCGCAACTCGCGATTGCGCAGGGTCACGTCATGACCGCCAATCGTCAAGACAGACGCCACCGGATCAAGGGCCGCATCGCCCCGTCGAATGACGGTCTGGGCCGACCCGGTGCGACGGCGCAAGACCGCGCGACAGCGGGCCTGCAACTCGGCATGGTCAAAAGGTTTGGTCAGATAATCATCGGCCCCAAGGTCCAGCATGCCCACACGGTCTGACACCTCGGAACGTGCCGTCAGGACAATAACAGGCGTATCATCCTCTTGCGCCCGATGACGCTCAAGAAACGCGCGACCGTCCCCATCGGGCAGCATGATGTCCAACAGGATCAAATCGTACTCTCCGACACGCAAAAAGTCTGATCCGTCGGACAGCGTCGCGGCGTGGTCAATAACGTGCCCATCCAGACGCATCCGGGTACACAGCGCCCCGGCCAGTTCTGCATTGTCCTCAATCAGCAGGTATTTCATCCAATCCGCCCAGAACTGCGGCGCCATGACAGGTTTATGTCAGGTTCGCATGTTTTCAGGGCAGCATTCGCGTGAAAACGCGTGAAGTCAAATGGGAGGACATCATGAAAACGTTCCAGATGGGCCGCAGGGCCCTGCTTGGCGCAGCTATGGCATTTGGCCTGAGCGGCGCAGCATTCGCAGACGGCCACCAGGTCGTCGACAGCATCCACTTCCTGATCCCCGGCGGCGCCGGCGGCGGTTGGGACGGCACTGCGCGTGGCACCGGTGAGGCGCTGACAGGTGCGGGCCTCGTGGGCACTGCATCCTTTGAAAACATGTCGGGCGGCGGCGGCGGTAAAGCCATCGGCTACCTGATCGAAAACGCGGAAAGCAACCACGGCACGCTGATGGTCAACTCGACCCCCATCGTGATCCGTTCGCTGACAGGCGTATTCCCACACAACTTCCGTGACCTGACGCTGGTTGCCGGCACCATTGGTGACTACGCGGCCATGGTTGTGGGCAAGGACAGCCCCATCAACTCGATGGAAGAGCTGCTGGCCGCCTATGATGCCGACCCGAATGGCACGGCCATCGGCGGTGGCTCTGTTCCCGGTGGCATGGACCACCTCGTGGCAGCCATGGTCATGGAAGCAGCAGGCAAGGACGCGCTGGGCGTGAAATACATCCCTTACGATGCGGGCGGCAAAGCCATGGCGGCGCTGCTCTCGGGTGAAATCGCGGCACTGTCCACCGGCTTCTCCGAAGCGGTTGATCTGGCGAATGCAGGCGAGGTCAAAATCATCGGCGTGACTGCACCTGAACGTGTGGATGCAGCCCCGGACGCCATGACCATGAAAGAGCAAGGGATCGACACCGAGTTCGTGAACTGGCGTGGTTTCTTCGGCGCACCCGGTCTGCCCGAAGACAAGCTGGCCATGTATCAGGACGCGCTGACCAAGATGTATGACACCCCGGAGTGGGAAGAAGTGCGTGCGCGCAATGGCTGGGTCAACATCCACAACAACGGGGATGACTTCCAAACCTTCCTCGAAGGTCAGGAACAGGTCATCGGTGACCTGATGAAGAAGCTCGGCTTCCTCTGATCTGATCGCTTTGGATGCGGGGCTTTTGCGGCCCCGCATCTGCCCGCAGCGGGGGTCAAACCGTTAAAATTAAGTAAAATTAACCCTTTTTCTCAATGAAATCATGGGTGTCCCCGCGGGGACAGATCAATCGGGGGATATCATGGCACTGGATCGCTGGATCGGACTGATCCTTTTGGGCATTTTCGCCGCCTACGGCTACGCCGCATGGTTCACCATGGATGGCAGCCTCGCCCCCTTCATGCGCCGCAACCCCATCTGGCCCTCGACCTTCCCCAAGGTGCTGAGCGTGATGGGTATTCTCGTCGGCCTCATCATCGTCCTGGGCCTCGAAAAAGGCGACAAACCGCGCGAGGAAAACCCCTCGGTCATCGTCTACCGGCAACTCAGAGAATTCAAACTCGGCCAGGCCAGTCTGCTCCTCGGCCTCATGGTCGCTTACGCCCTGCTGCTCCGCCCCGCCGGGTTCATCATCGCCACCGTAGGCTTCCTCGTCATGGGCTCTGTGATCCTCGGCGAACGCCGCTGGGTAACGATGGTCGTCGTCGCGGGCATCGCCACCGGCGTCGTCTGGTATCTGGTGCAGGTGGTGCTTGGCATCTTCCTGCGCCCGCTGCCTGCATTCATGGGGGTGTAAGGACATGCTCGAAGGTATCCTGATCGGCCTGCAAACGGCCTTCTCCATCCAGAACCTGCTGATGGTCATCGGCGGCTGTTTGATCGGTACATTCATCGGCATGTTGCCGGGCCTCGGCCCGATGTCGATCATCGCCATCATGATCCCTGTCGCCATCTCTTTGGGCGACCCTTCCGCCGCGCTGATCCTGCTCGCGGGCGTCTACTACGGCGCCATCTTCGGCGGCTCGACCTCCTCCATCTTGCTCAACGCGCCGGGGGTCGCAGGCACAGTCGCGACCAGCTTTGATGGCTACCCCATGGCGCGCGACGGCAAAGCGGGCAAGGCCCTGACCATCGCCGCCATCGCGTCCTTCTGCGGCGGCTCCATCGGGGCGATCCTGTTGATGATCTTCGCACCGATGCTGTCGTCGGTCGCGCTCCTCTTCCACTCCGCCGAATACTTCGCGCTGATGGTCGTGGGCCTCTCGGCCATCGCAGCCTTCGCAGGCACGGGTCAGGTGGCCAAAGCCATCATGATGACCTTGCTCGGCCTGATCATGGCAACGGTGGGCGAAGGTGCTCTGTTCAATATGCCCCGCTTCACCATGGGGCTCATGGACCTGCAATCTGGCTTCGCCTTTATCACCCTCGCCATGGCGATGTTTGCATTGCCCGAAGCGCTGTATCTTGTCATGGACCCCAATCGGTCCAAGACCGGACAGTCGGGAGACATCAAAGATCTGCGCATCACGCGGGACGAAGCCAGGTCAATCGCACCGGTTGTCGGTCGCCAGTCCCTGCAGGGATTCTTCATCGGTGTCTTGCCCGGTGCGGGTGCGACCATCGCCTCCTTCCTTGGCTACGCAGTTGAGCGCAACATCGCGCCCGAGAAGGAAAAGGAGCAGTTCGGCAAAGGGTCCATCAAGGGCCTCGCCGCGCCTGAGACAGCGAACAATGCCGCCTGTACTGGATCGTTCGTGCCGCTACTGACCCTTGGCATCCCCGGCTCCGGCACCACTGCGATCTTGCTGGGTGCGCTAATCGCGCTGAACGTGACGCCAGGCCCGCGCCTGATGGTGGACGATCCGCAGATTTTCTGGGCTGTCATCATCTCGATGTATATCGGCAACCTGGTTCTTCTGATCCTGAACCTGCCGCTGATCCCCTACATCGCCAAAATCCTTGCGGTCCCGCGCAACTTCCTGATCCCCTTCATCCTCTTCTTCACGCTGATGGGGGCCTATATCGGGCAGAACAACGCGACAGAATTGCTGCTGCTCGTGGGCTTCGGCATTTGCGCAACGATTCTGCGCTTTGCCGACTACCCGCTGGCCCCGCTGCTCATCGGGTTCATCCTAGGTGGGATGCTCGAGGACAACTTCAGCCGGTCCATGCAGCTTTATGACGGCGTTAGCTTCATCTGGGAACGCCCAATGACGCTCGGTCTGCTCGTCATCGCAGCCCTTCTGGTGGTCCTTCCCAGCTACCGCGCACGCCGCGCGCGCCTCAGGGCGCAAGGGGTGGCGGACGGTGACTAAACCGCTGGACGGGGTCCGGGTCCTTGACCTGACCAACGTCCTGGCGGGGCCCTTTTGCTGCCACCAACTGGCCCATATGGGCGCAGACGTGATCAAGGTCGAGGCCCCCGGACGCGGCGACCTTGCCCGGCAATTGGGGGCCGATCCCGAGTTGAATGCGAAAGGAATGGGGGTGTCCTTCCTCGCGCAGAATGCGGGCAAGAAATCGGTCACGGTGAACTTCAAACATGCGGACGGCAAAGCGCTGTTCTTAAGGCTCGTTGAAACCGCCGACGTGGTGGTGGAGAACTTTCGTCCCGGTGTCATGGATCGACTAGGGTTGGGCTATGAGGTGCTGAAAGAGCGCAAGCCAGACCTGATCTATTGCGCAATTTCCGGGTTTGGTCAGGACGGCCCTTGGGTCGATCGCCCAGCCTACGACCAGATCGTGCAAGGTGTGTCCGGCGTCATGTCCATCACTGGCGATGACAATAGCGCACCGCTGCGCGTGGGATATCCGGTGGCAGATACAGTAGGCGGAATGACAGCGGCCTTTGCCGTGGCCTCCGCCCTCAATGCCCGTCCCCGCGGGGCATTTATCGATTGTTCAATGTTGGAGAGCGTGTTGGCGACCATGGGATGGGTTGTGTCCAACCATGTGATTGCAGGGGTGGAGCCACGCGCAAACGGGAACGAGAATCCAACCTCTGCCCCATCCGGCACATTTGAAACCGGGCTGGGGCTGATCAACATCGCGGCAAACAAGGACGAACAGTGGGTGTTGCTGACGGATTTCCTTGGCTTGGATGAACTGCGCGACCGGGCCGGCTACAACACACGGGAAGATCGAAAACGGAACCGTATGGAGCTGCGCGCCGAGATCGAGGCGGCGCTTGTGGAATGGACCGCGGTTGACCTGGCCCGTGAGCTAAACGCCATCGGTGTTCCGGCGGGCGCTGTCATGTCAGTGCCCGAGGTGTTGTCCCATCCACAGATCGCGGACCGTGGGTTGATGTTGCGCTATCCGAACGTGCCCGGTGTTGGGCGGGACATCGAGGTAGTGAATACAGGGGTCAAACTGGATGGCGCACCGCTAACGGTCCCAACGCCGCCGCCGCAGCTTGGTGAACATGCGCTTGAGATTTGGCGCACGCTGGGCCTGAGTGAACAGGACATTGCGGACCTGACCGAGAAGGGGGCGATATGAGTGACGTTTCTGATTGGTGGTCCACCGAGATCATCGACATGGCGCCCGGTCAGATCAGGCTTCGCGGGCATCCGATTGAGGGCCTGATTGGCGCGGTGAGCTTTCCGCAAATGATCTGGTTGATGACCCGCGGCGACATGCCGTCCAAGGCGCAGGCGAAACTGTTCGAAGCGGCCTTGGTCGCCGCCGTGGATCACGGACCGCAAGCCCCGTCGATTGCTGCCGCACGGATGGCTGTGACTTGTGGCTTGTCGTTAAACGGCGCGATGGCATCGGCCGTGAACATGCTGGACGATGTGCATGGTGGCGCGGGTGAACAGGCGGTAGAGCTGTACGGTCGTATTGATGCCAGCGATGCACCGTTGGCAGAGGTTCTGGATGCGTGGCGTGCAGAGCATGGGCCGTTTATTCCGGGCTTTGGTCACCGATTTCACAAGCCGGTCGATCCACGCGCACCAAGGCTTTTGGCGCTGGTTGACGAGGCTCGAGAATACGGAACCGTATCCGGGAGATATGCTGCGGTGGCGCGCAGCATTGAGGCGGCGCTTTCCGCAGAAAAAGGCAAGCCTGTGCCCATGAATATCGACGGTGCAACGGCTGTCATTTTTGCCGAGTTAGGCTTTCCCGCGCCCTTGGCTCGGGGGCTGTTTTGCCTGTCACGATCCGTTGGCATTCTCTCGCACGCATGGGAGCAACAGCAGCAGGGTGGCCGGAACAAAGGACCAACTCCGCCCGGCTATCGTTGGACCTATACTGGCCCCAATCCCATTGAAGACTAGCGGCCCATCCAGCCGCCATCGACCAGCATCACATGGCCGTGCATATAGGCCGACGCGTCCGAGGCGAGGAAGACAGCCGGGCCTTTGAAGTCCTCCGGCTTGCCCCAGCGGCCCGCTGGGATACGCTCCAGTATGGACTTGGAGCGCACAGGATCGTTGCGCAGCGCTTCGGTGTTGTCGGTGTCGATATAGCCGGGGGCGATGGCGTTGACGTTCACGCCCTTGCTGGCCCATTCGTTGGCAAAAGCCATGGTCAACTGGCCAATCCCGCCCTTGGACGCGGCATAACCCGGAACTGTGATCCCACCCTGGAAGGTGAGCAGGGAGGCGGTGAAGATGATCTTGCCCGACCCGCGTTCGACCATGGTTTTGCCCACCTCGCGGGTGAGGATGAACTGCGCGTTCAGGTTCACCTCGATCACCGTATCCCACATGTCGTCGGGGTGCTCTGCGGCAGGAGTGCGCAGGATGGTGCCTGCGTTGTTGATCAAGATGTCGATCTGCGGGTGGTCTGAGAGGACTTGGGCGGCGAAGGCTTTGACGGCGGCGCGGTCTGAAAAGTCGCATGCGTATGGTTTGAATTTGCGCCCTAGTGCCTCGACAGTTTGTTGCACCTCAGAGCCGGGTGCGAGTGTCGCACTGACGCCGATAATATCGGCGCCCGCTTCGGCCAGCGCTTCTGCCATACCGCGCCCAATGCCGCGTTTTGCGCCGGTAACGAGGGCGGTTTTGCCGGCCAGGTCGAAAGTGTTGAGAACGGACATTTACAGGCCCTCCGTCACGCGGATCATGGATTTCATGGCATTGGGGTTTTCGGTGAGCGTCTTGAAGGCACCTTCGATGTCATCAAGCCCCTGGATGTCGGTGATGAAGGCGTCACAATCGACGACGCCCTTGGCGAGCAGGTCCATGGCCTTGTCGTAATCCTCGGGCCGATAGACGCGGGCGCCGATCAGGTCCAACTCGCGCCAGAAGAACTGGAACATGTCGATCTGGGGTTTCGTGGCGTGGATCGCGACCATGACGATACGCCCGCGTGTGGCGGCGGCGGCGGTCATCAGATCGACGCCGGGTTGGCTGCCGGACACTTCGAACACCACGTCAGCCCCTTTGCCGCCTGTCGCCTCGTGCATGGCCTTCGCGACGTCGGTTGTTTTGGGGTCCATCGTTGCGAACCCGATCTTTTGCGCGAAGGCGAGGCGGTTGTCGTTGATCTCGGCCACCGTGACGTTGGCCCCTGCATTGCGCGCAGCCATGGCGACCAGCATGCCGATGGGGCCGCCACCGATGACAAGCACGTCTTCGCCCGGTTGCACCTTGCCCCGATCCACGTCGTGGACGGCCACGGCGAGCGGTTCGATCAGGGCGGCGTGGGAGAGGTTGAGGTCAGAGGGTAGGACGTGAACGGTATGGGCCGGGACGTTCCATTTCTGCTGGAACGCACCATCACTGTCGATGCCGATGAATTTAAGGTTGTGGCAGATGTGCTGGTGACCTGCGTCACAGGCAGGGCAGTCGCCGCAGTGATCAAGCGGACGGACCACAATTGGCTGGCCCGGTTCGAAGCCATCGACACCTTCCCCGACAGCCGCGACAACGCCAGACATCTCGTGCCCGATGGTGCGTTCAAAGCCGACGCGGGCATCCATATGGCCGAGATAGATATGCAGGTCCGTGCCGCAAATCCCGCAATAGGCCACGTCGATCTGCACCTGACCGGGGCCGGGTGCTGGGGTTTCCACCGGTTCGACCGTGAAGTGTTTGTCGCCGCGATAGAACGCTGCCTGATGCGTCATGGGTACTGTCCTCTCTCCCTGTTGGCGTGACTGTGGACCGGAGGGAAAGGGGCGATCAAGGGTTGCGGTGAATTTCGTGAAACCGGAATCTCAGGACTTGGCGACCAAGGCCTTGGCGGCGGCCACGATGCCATCCGTCGAGGGAAGCGTGGCGGCATAGGCGGGGCCGGTCGCGATGAAGCAATCCTCGGCGGTGATCCGGGCGATGTTTGGTATCCCCGCCTCCGTGAACAGGGCCATGATCGCCTCGGATTGGCTGCCGGTACGGCGGCATTCGTCGACGATGAGCGTGGCAGCGCAGGCCTGCGCCTGTTCGATCAGCGCGGCTTCTGGCACTGGCGCAAGCCAGCGCATGTCGATAACACGGGCGTTAATGCCGTCGGCTTGAAGGGTTAGCGCCGCCTGTTCTGACAGGTAGCGCCCATTCCCGTATGTGACGATGGCAAGGTCGGTGCCGGTGCCGCTGACCCCAACATCGCCCGGCGCGATCCGCTCGTCGGGGGCGGGGTAAACCGACATCCAGCCCTTATCGCCTTCGGCGTGCAGGTCGCGCATGGGGTATAGGGCGATCGGTTCGATGAAGACCACGACGCGCTCTTCTTCACGCGCAAGGCGGACGGCTTCGCGCAGCATCTTGGCCGCGTCGTCACCACGCGACGGGCAGGCGATGATCACACCCGGAATGTCGCGCAGGACGGCAAGGGAGTTGTCATTGTGAAAGTGCCCGCCGAAGCCGCGTTGGTAGCCGAGCCCGGCAATCCGCAGCACCATTGGGTTGGTATATTGACCATTCGAGAAGAACGGCAGCGTGGCGGCTTCGCCCCGTAGCTGATCCTCGGCGTTGTGGAGATAGGCGAGGAACTGGATTTCGGGGATGGGAACAAATCCGTTGTGGGCCATGCCGATGGCCAGGCCGAGGATGGATTGTTCATCAAGCAGGGTGTCGATGACGCGGTGCGAACCAAAGCGCGCTTGCAGCTTTTGCGTGGCGCCATAGACGCCGCCCTTTTTCCCTATGTCCTCCCCCGCCATGACAACTTCGGGGTATTCGAGCATCAGGTCGGTGAGCGCCCAGCTGATGAGTTTGCTCATCACCTGTGGTTCTTCGCTGCTACGCAGATCGTTGCCGAAAACCTGAGCGCGTTCTTCTACAGAAGGTCCGTTTGTGGTGTCGCATTTGCGCTCTGGGGGGATCAGGCTGGCGCTGACATCTGCTGCGGTTTGCAGGCGCGCACGTTTGATGACCTTTGCGGCGAGGCCCTCACACTCGGCCCCGATCTGCTCATAAAGCACGAGTGCGTCCTCTGGCATGGTGGTTCCGCTGTCGCGGAGCAGGCGCGCAGTGTGGAGGAGCGGGTCGTTGGCCTCATCAGCTTCGATGTCGGCCTTGGCACGATAGGTGGCTTCGACGTCGGATCCGGCGTGCCCGTATAGTCGAACGGTGCGTATGTGCAGGAACGCAGGTCGTTTTTGGCGGCGGACAAAGGCGGCGGCTTCGGCCGCAATCCGTGCCGTTTCAGCGACGTTCAAACCGTCACAAGAGAAGTACTTGAGACCCGGCTTGGCCGAGAAGTTAGCGGCAATCCAACCGGATGGTGTGGACGTCGAGATGCCGATGCCGTTGTCCTCGCACACGAACAGCAACGGCAGAGGCGCGTTTTGGAAACTGGTCCAACACGCCGTATTGATCGCCCCCTGCGCCGTGGAGTGGTTGGCCGAAGCATCCCCGAATGAGCACATAACGATGCTGTCGTCGGGCAGGCTTGCGTGCTCCGGACGCTGCCGTTTGGCAAGGCCGATGGAATAGGCAGCCCCGACCGCCTTGGGCAAATGACTGGCAATGGTCGAGGTCTGCGGCGGAATGTTCAGCGCCTTGGACCCAAGCACTTTATGGCGGCCACCGGACATCGGATCCTCGGCAGAGGCCGCAAAGCTGAGCAGGATGTCCCATGCGGGGTTCTGATCAGGCACCTGACCTGCGCGCGCGATCTGGAACGCCGCATCGCGGTAGTGCAGGAACGCCATATCAGTGGGGCGCAAGGCATGTGCGACACCCGCCATTCCCTCGTGCCCGCTGGAACCGATGGTGTAATACCCCTGCCCTGCCTTCTGCATCGCGCGGCTTGTGCGGTCGAGTTGCCGGGACAGGCATTGCGCGCGGTAAAGGGTCAGAAGCGTTTCGGCATCCATGTCGCCAGCGTCACCGCCGGTTGGCAGGTCGTTGGCCTTGAGCCGCCGGTGGAAGTTGTCGTGAACGATGGCGGCGCGATCCATGAAGTGGCCCGATGTGGTTAAGGTCAATGCCCGCATAGAACAGCGCACATGCAGAATGGTCCAGAGGCTGTGAAAAGCGTTACGAAATATAACCGCCCACACATACATGTGTAACATTTATCATTGATCGGAATCGCCGCACGCTCTATTTTCCAAATAGGAGGACTTGCATGGACGCATGGATTTGTGATGCGCAGCGCACGCCCATTGGGCGGTATGGCGGTGCCTTGTCTGGCGTCCGCGCTGATGATTTGGCGGCGGCTCCTATCGCTGCGCTGATGGCGCGCAACCCCGATATGGATTGGGCTGCGGTCGATGATGTCGTCATGGGCTGCGCCAATCAGGCGGGCGAGGACAATCGCAATGTGGCCCGAATGGCTGGGCTGCTGGCAGGCCTGCCCGTCGACGTGCCGGGGATCACGGTGAACCGTTTGTGCGCCTCTGGCATGGATGCTGTGGGTATCGCCGCCCGTGGCATCAAGGCGGGCGACATGGATATGGTCGTCGCCGGTGGGATCGAAAGCATGAGCCGCGCGCCCTTTGTCATGCCCAAGGCCGAAGCCGCGTTTTCACGTGCCAATCAGGTGTACGACACGACCATCGGCTGGCGGTTCGTGAACCCCAAGATGAAGGCGGAGTATGGAATCGATTCCATGCCGCAGACCGCCGACAACGTGGCCGCCGATTGGCAGGTGGAACGCGAGGCGCAGGATGCCTTTGCCGTGCGGTCGCAGGCCCGTTGGGCAGCGGCGCATGAGGCTGGCGCATTTGCGGACGAGATTGCGCCCGTGACCATCCCGCAGCGCAAAGGCGATCCGGTTGTTGTAGACACGGACGAGCATCCGCGCCCCGGCACGTCGGTCGAGAAGCTGGCGGGGTTGCGCGGGATCAACGGGCCTGAGCTGACCGTAACAGCAGGCAATGCATCGGGCGTGAATGATGGCGCGGCGGCGATGCTCATTGCCTCGACCGAGGCGGCTAAGGCGCAGGGATTGGCGCCCATGGCACGCGTTGTCGGGATGTGTGCTGCCGGGGTTGAACCGCGCGTGATGGGCATTGGCCCGGTGCCTGCCTCCGAGAAGGTACTGAAACGTACCGGACTGACCATCGACCAAATGGATGTGATCGAGCTGAATGAAGCATTTGCCTCGCAAGGTCTCGCGACGTTGCGCAGCCTTGGCGTGGCCGATGACGACTCACGTGTGAACGCGCAAGGCGGTGCAATTGCCATCGGTCACCCACTGGGCATGTCGGGCGCGCGGCTGGTGATGACCGCCGCCTATCAACTGAAACGAACCGGCGGCCGCTATGCCCTGTGCACCATGTGTGTGGGTGTCGGGCAGGGTGTTGCCATGATCTTGGAAAGGGCTTGAGACGATGTATGCACAGATGATCAAATCCGAAGCGACGCAGGACGATCCCGAAAAACTGGCCGCCTTTCAGGCCCGCATTGACGCAGGCGACAAGATCGAGCCCAAGGACTGGATGCCTGCGGGCTATCGCAAGACTTTGATCCGGCAGATCGGGCAACATGCGCATTCCGAGATCGTCGGCCAACTGCCCGAAGGCAACTGGATCACCCGTGCACCAACGCTGGAACGCAAGGCAATCCTGCTGGCGAAGGTGCAGGATGAGGCTGGGCACGGGCTGTATCTGTATTGCGCCGCCGAGACGCTGGGAGTGTCCCGCGATGAGTTGACCGAAATGCTGCTGGACGGGCGGATGAAGTATTCGTCCATCTTTGCGTATCCGACCCTAACATGGGCGGATATGGGGGCTGTCGGCTGGTTGGTCGATGGGGCCGCCATCATGAATCAGGTGCCGTTGCAGCGGACATCCTACGGCCCCTACGCCCGTTCGATGGTGCGCATCTGCAAAGAGGAGTCTTTCCACCAGCGCCAGGGCTTCGACATCATGATGAAGATGGCGAACGGAACCGAGGAGCAAAAACGGATGGCACAGGATGCGCTCAATCGCTTCTGGTATCCGTCCCTGATGATGTTCGGCCCGTCGGACAAGGAAAGTGTGCATTCCGAGCAGTCGATGGCGTGGAAGATCAAGATGAATTCCAACGACGAGCTGCGCCAGAAATTCGTGGATCAGACAGTGCCGCAAGCGGAGTATCTGGGGCTGACGATTCCGGATGAGACACTAGCCTGGAACGAAGAAAAGGACGGCTATGATTTTGCCGAACCGGATTGGTCCGAGTTCTTTGACGTGCTGAAGGGGAACGGCCCCTGTTCGGTCGAACGGATCGAAGCGCGTCAGAAAGCTTGGGATGATGGCGCATGGGTGCGCGAGGCGCGGATGGCACATGCGGCCAAGAAGCAGGCAGCGAAGGTGGCGGCGGAATGAAACTGGCTCAACTCAACGTGGGCTATGCCCGCTATCCAACCGATGATCCCCGCATGGCGGAATTCATGGGCAACCTTGATCGCATGAACGCGATGGCGGAGCGCAGCCCTGGCTTTGTCTGGCGGATGCAGTCAGACAGCGGGAACGCAACCGATATCTCCGTTCCGGGCGATGCAGAGATGATTGCAAACATGTCGGTGTGGGACGATGTGCCGAGCCTTGGGCACTATGTGTTCAACACGCTGCACGCGCGCTTTTACGAGAAGGGCACGAATTGGTTTGTGCCGATGAAAACGCCTCATTTTGTAATGTGGAACGTGCCGGATGGACATATCCCAACGCTGACTGAGGCGATGGAGCGATTGGCACATCTGACAGAGCATGGATCAACTGAAGATGCCTTTGGCTGGGACGCGGTTGATTCATCAGCTTGGCGTCGCTGCGCCATGGCAGCGGGGTGATGAGATGAAACAGGAATGGCCCCTATGGGAAGTTTTCATTCGCGGCCAGCACGGGTTGTCGCATCGGCATGTGGGGTCGCTGCATGCAACGGATGCGGAACATGCAATCCAGAACGCACGGGACGTCTATACCCGTCGCAAGGAAGGCGTGAGCATCTGGGTGGTGCCTGCGGCTGACATCACGGCCTCATCCCCCGATGACAAGGAATCGCTCTACGACCCTGCAGACGACAAGGTGTATCGCCACCCAACCTTCTTTGACATTCCAGACGATGTGGGGGCGATGTGAGCGTCACTGGTCTGATCCGCATGGGGGACAACACGTTGGTTCTGGGCCAGCGGGTGTCGGAATGGTGCGGGCATGCGCCTGCGCTGGAAGAGGACATTGCCCTTGCCAACACCGCATTGGACCTGATTGGGCAGACGCAACTGTGGTTGGGCCTTGCTGCCGAGCGTGAAGGTCAGGGGCGGACCGCCGACACGCTGGCCTATCACCGCGACGCATGGGACTTCCGCAACTTGCTGCTGGTCGAACAGCCGAACCGGGATTTCGGCGTGACGATGATGCGACAGTTTCTGTTTGATAGCTGGCATCTGGAAGCATTGACCGCGCTGGCCAAGCACGATGATGCAGCGATCAGCGCGATTGCGCAGAAATCCGTGAAAGAGGTGACCTATCACCGCGAGCGGTCCAGCGACATGGTCATTGCCTTGGGCGACGGAACGGAGGAAAGCCACGCGCGGATGCAATCCGCCCTCGATCGACTTTGGCCCTATGTGGGCGAAATGTTCACCACCGACGATGACGATCTGATTGATATGGCTACGCTACGCCCCGCCTTTGGTGCGCATGTGGGGGATGTGCTGGCCGAGGCGACATTGGCCCGACCGGACAGCGACTTCGCCCATCTCGGCGGCAAAACGGGAACGCGGCATACCGAACATCTGGGGCACATGCTGGCCACCATGCAGGTGCTGCCTCGCAGCTACCCGGATGCGACATGGTAACGACCCGCCCCTCGGTGAAGGACGTATGGACATGGCTGGCCGCCGTGCCGGACCCGGAAATCCCTGTCATCTCGCTTGTCGATCTGGGGATCATCCGCGATGTGCAATGGCAGGGCGACACGCTGGAAGTGACGGTGACACCGACCTATTCCGGCTGCCCTGCAACCAGCATTATCAATATCGAGATTGAGGCCGCGTTGCGCGCCAATGGGATCGAAAACCTGTCTCTAAAAAGGCAAATCGCGCCACCTTGGACCACCGATTGGATGAGCGATGCGGGTAAGGCCAAGCTGGAAAGCTATGGGATCGCACCGCCCAAAACCGCTGGTGGACCAGATCGCTGTCCCCATTGCCAGTCACCCAATGTGGAAAAGATCAGCCAGTTCGGATCGACCCCCTGCAAGGCGCAATGGCGCTGCACCGACTGCCTGGAACCTTTCGATTATTTCAAGTGCATCTAAAGGACCCATCGCCATGACAGACGCAACATCGTCACCCAAAGCTGTCGTTGAATCCTACATCAAGGGAACAGCAACCCGTGACGTGGATCTCTTGAAGTCCATATTCCACGACGCGGCTGTCATGACCGGTTGGCTGGGGGCAGACCTTCTGCAGGGCGGACCTGAACCCTTTTATGGTGCGCTTGAAGGCAATGAGGTCGGGGCCGACTACAACGCGGAGATTGTGGCACTGCAGGTCGATGACAGGATTGCCACTGCCTCGATCACCGAGCGGAACCTGCTTGGCATGTCCTTTGACAACCATTTCCAGATCATTCAGCTCGCGGACGGCACGTGGCGTTTGTCCGCCAAGTTGTTTCGACACTTCTGACGTATGACCATGGCGCAATTTCACCCCCTGACCGTGACAGATATTCACCACACCATCCGCGACGCGGTGGTTCTGACCCTTGAACCCGACGATCCAGAGGTATTCCGGTTCATCCCCGGCCAATATCTCACGTTCAAACAGGACTTTGACGGGACCGAGCTGCGCCGGAACTATTCGATCTGTGCCGGGCTGGATGAGGGCCATTTGCAGGTGGGCGTCAAACGCGTGGACGGCGGGGCTTTTTCCACCTACGCCAACACGGAGTTGCGGGTCGGGGACACCCTGTATGCGATGCCACCCATGGGCAACTTCCACACGAAAATAGAGCCTAATAAGGGTAAATTATATATTGGCTTTGCAGGTGGGTCTGGCATCACCCCCGTTCTGTCGATCCTGAAAACCGTACTTGCCCGCGAACCTAACAGCACCTTCACCCTGATCTATGCCAACCGGGCCGTACACACGATCATGTTCCGCGAACAGCTGGAAGACCTCAAGAACCGCTATATGGGTCGATTTACCCTGATCCACGTGCTTGAAACAGGGCAGGACATCGATCTGTTTTCCGGCCGTGTGGATCAGGAGAAATGTGGGGCGCTGTTCAAATCCTGGATCAATGTGGATGCTGTCGATACCGCGTTCATCTGCGGGCCCGAACCAATGATGTTGGCGATTTCCGAGGCGCTTGAGGCGCATGGGTTTTCCAAGGACCAGATCAAGTTCGAACTGTTTGGCGCTGGGCAGCAGGGGCGGCTGGCAAAACAGGCGGTGAGCGCGCGGGCCGAAGGTGCTGCCGAAACCAGCGTGAAGATCACGCTGGACGGAACCACCCATCAGATGGAAATGACCAAGGATTCGTCTGTGTTAGAGACTGCTTTGGCAAATTCTCTGGATGCACCCTTTGCCTGCAAGGCAGGCGTTTGTTCGACCTGCAAGGCCAAGGTGACCGAGGGCGAATACGAAATGCTGACCAATCACGCGCTTGAGGATTACGAGGTCGAGGCAGGGTTTGTCCTGACCTGCCAATGCTATCCGATCAGCGACACGCTGAACATCGACTACGATCAACACTAGGAGGGCATCATGCGCCAGGTTCATTCTTTCGCCGCCGGTGCGTGGGTGCCGCCCGGGTCCGGCGCCCGGTCCATTGCCAGCGCCATCACGGGGGACGTGATTGCCGAGGCCGGGAATGACGGTTTGGACGTGCAGGGCATGCGCGCCTATGCGCGGGAGGTAGGCGGCCCGGCACTGCGCGCGATGACCTTTCATGACCGCGCACGGATGCTCAAGGCACTGGCCTTGCATCTGCGCGAACATCGTCAGGTGCTCTATGATCTGAGCTTTGACACAGGCGCCACGCAAGCCGATCACCTGATCGATGTGGATGGCGGCATTGGCACGATGCTGGTCTTTGCCTCAAAGGGGCGACGCGAGATGCCGGATGCGCAAGTATATCTCGATGGCGCGCCGGAGCAGTTGGGCCGGTCCGGTCAGTTTCATGGACAGCATATCTGCACACCGCTGCAAGGGGTGGCGGTGCACATCAATGCGTTCAACTTCCCCGTTTGGGGGATGCTTGAAAAGGTCGCGCCGACGCTGCTGGCAGGCGTGCCCGCCATTGTGAAGCCCGCCACGGCAACGTCCTATGTGACCGAGGCGTGTGTGCGTTTGATGATGGAGAGTGGCCTGCTGCCCGAGGGCGCATTGCAGCTGGTGTCGGGTGGGATCGGCGATCTGTTGGATCATCTGGATTGTCAGGATGTGGTGACCTTCACCGGGTCCGCCGACACAGCGCGCATACTGCGAAGCAATGCCAATCTTCTGAACAACGCGGTGCGGTTCACCGCTGAACAGGACAGTTTGAACGCTTCGATCCTTGGGCCTGACGCGGGTCCCGGGACGCCTGAATTCGATCTGTTCGTAAAGGAAGTGCAGCGCGAGATGACGGCAAAGGCGGGGCAGAAATGCACCGCCATCCGGCGGATCATGGTGCCAGACACCCATGTGCAGTCTGTGATTGATGCGATCTCTGAACGGCTGCGCACAGTGACCATTGGCGACCCCCGGGATGAGGCCACGAAGATGGGTGCGCTTGTCTCAACCGCGCAGAAGATCGACGTGCTGGAGAAGGCGATCGTGATTGGCGTAGAGGCCGAACATGTGTTCGGCGATCCAGAAGCCTTCGCAATGGCGGACAGTCGCGGCGCCTTCTTGCCGCCGATGCTGTTTCACTGCGCAGACCCCGACGCGGCACAGGCCGTGCATGACGTGGAAGCCTTTGGCCCCGTGTCGACGGTCATGCCGTATCGAGATGTTGCCCATGCAGCCGAGTTGTTGAACCGAGGCAAGGGATCGCTGGTTGCGTCCGTCATCACCCGCGATGGAGATGTTGCGCGCGAGATCACGATGGCCTCGGCTGCGTTCCACGGGCGCCTCTATTTCAACAATCGCGACAGCATGTCTGAGGCAACGGGACATGGCGCGCCGCTGCCGCACATGGTGCATGGTGGTCCGGGACGCGCAGGCGGCGGCGAAGAGCTGGGCGGTATCCGTGCCGTCAAACACTACATGCAGCGGACGGCGGTGCAGGGCAGCCCGGACATCCTGACGGCCATCGGGCAGCGCTGGGTGCCGGGTGCAATCGAGACCTCTGACAAGCCGCACCCATTCACGCGGCCCTTTGGCGAACTTGCACTCGGCGACACCTTCAACAGCCCCTCGCGCGAGGTGACGCTGGATGACATCGAGACCTTCGCCCATTTCACCGGCGACACGTTCTATGCCCATATGGACGACGACGCCGCCAAAGCGAATCCATTCTTCCCAGGCCGGGTGGCGCATGGGTATCTGCTGCTCAGCTTTGCTGCCGGATTGTTTGTGCAGCCTGATCCCGGGCCGGTTTTGGCCAATACCGGTCTGGACAACCTGCGCTTTATGAAACCCGTCGAGGCGGGCGACAGCATCAAGGTGCGGCTGACGGTCAAGGCCAAGACGCCGCGCAACGACGAATATGGAGAGGTGCGCTGGCACGTGACCCTGACCAACCAGGATGATGAGGCGGTGGCCGAATACGAACTGTTGACGATGAATGCCTACTGACACCTATTCCCAAGCCATAAGCAGCCTGAGTGACCTCGGACCGATGCGCGTTTGGTCCTTGTTAGTGACTGTTTTTGGCGATCTGGCACCGGATCGACCGCTTGACGGCCCAACGTTATCCGCGATCATGGGTGAGATTGGGATCAAGCCGGAAGCATCGCGCGTCGCCCTGCACCGTTTGCGCAGTGATGGATGGGTCGGGTCAGAGAAGCTGGGCCGGACCAGCCTGCACAGCCTGACGCCAAAGGGACAAAGCGACAGTGATGCGGCCCGGGGGCGCATCTATGGTCAGCCCCAAGACGCCGAGGCGGTCGTGATCCTCACCGGTGCTCCGGTCGAGCTTGACCCAACCCAATTCTCGCAAGTTGCTCCGCGCGTGTTTCTGTGCGGACCGTCGGCGGCAATTCCTACGGATGCCATGCAGCTGGCACCGCAATCCTTGCCAGCGTGGCTGGGCGCACAAATCGAAACCGAGGCGATGCGCGATGCGTACAAATCACTTCACGCCGTACTGACCGACATCAAGG
>NZ_JBYNDP010000044.1:24482-28878 GCF_059783535.1 Tateyamaria sp.
GAGGCGATGCGCGATGCGTACAAATCACTTCACGCCGTACTGACCGACATCAAGGAGGAGCTTGAGGACGAGTTGCGCGCTTTGCAAACGGCAGCGCTCAGGGTTTTGATCGTACACGCGTGGCGGCGACTGACGTTAAAACACCCCGACCTGCCGCGCGCGGCACATTCATCCGACTGGCGCGGGCATGACTGCCGCGCATTGGTGTCACACCTGCTTACGCGTTTCCCAAGGCCCGACCTGGATGCAATCAAGGCAGGTTAAACCGCGCTTTCCCAACGGCGTAACGCGCGTTATAGCGGGCGCATGACAAACCACCTGCATATTTCCGACCTGCCCGACGATCTGGATCTTGGGCCGGTTGTCGCCATCGACTGTGAAACCATGGGTCTGAACCCGCACCGCGACCGTTTGTGCGTCGTGCAATTGTCGGGTGGCGACAGCAACGCGCATATCGTGCAGATCAAACTGGGTCAGACCGAGGCACCGAACCTGTGCCGTTTGCTAGAAGACCCCAATGTGCTGAAACTGTTCCATTTTGGCCGCTTCGACATTGCCGCTATGCTCAATGCCTTTGGCGCCGTCACGGCCCCGGTCTACTGCACCAAGATCGCGAGCCGCTTGATCCGCACCTATACTGATCGGCATGGGTTGAAGAACCTTTTGCAGGAAATGCTTGGCATCGACATCTCGAAACAGCAGCAGTCAAGCGACTGGGGCGCGGATACACTCACCGATGCTCAACTGGAATACGCCGCGTCCGATGTTTTGTACCTGCACAAGCTGCGCGACGCTCTGAACGAACGGCTGGAGCGGGAAGGTCGAATGGAGATGGCGCAAGCCTGTTTTGATTTCCTGCCGATGCGCGCGCGCCTGGACCTTGCTGGCTGGCCTGACACGGACATCTTTGCGCACTCATGACCAGCAAGACCCCCTTCATCGACACTGCCAAACGGGTCATCCGTACCGAAGCCGAGGCGCTGACCGTTATGGCAGACCGGCTCGATGGCAGCTTTCGGGCGGCGGTTGACCTGCTCCTGAATGCCAATGGTCGGGTCATTGTCACGGGGATCGGCAAATCTGGACACATCGCACGCAAGATTGCAGCGACGCTTGCCAGCACAGGCACACCAGCACAATTCGTGCACCCGGCCGAAGCGAGCCATGGCGATTTGGGCATGGTCACGCGATCAGACGTGGTGCTTGCCATTTCCAATTCGGGCGAAGCGCCGGAACTGGCGAACATGATCGCGTTTTCGCGCCGTTTCGAAATCCCGCTGATTGGAATCACTAAAGCGCCCAAGAGTGCTTTGGGTCGCGCCTGTGACGCGGTCCTGCAATTACCCGATCTGGGCGAAGCATGCGGCACCGGCATCGTTCCAACAACCTCGACCACGTTGACCCTTGCAATGGGTGACGCGCTTGCCGTGGCATTGATGGAGCATCGGGAGTTTACGGAAGAACATTTCCGCGAGTTCCACCCAGGCGGCAAGCTGGGGGCGAAGCTGAGCCGCGTGAGCGACCTGATGCATACCGGCGCGGCGATGCCATTGGTCGGCAAAGACACTCCGATGGCGGATGCTCTGATTGAAATCAGCCAGAAGAGTCTCGGGGTTGTAGGGGTAACCGCAAATGACGGAACGTTGGCGGGCATCATCACGGACGGCGACCTGCGGCGGCACATGGACGGGTTGTTGTCCTTGACAGCAGCCGATGTGATGACCACCTCCCCCACTACGATCGACGTTGCCGCCCTCGCTGAAGAGGCTGTAGCAGTGATGAACGCGCGCAAGATCACATGCGTGTTTGCCGAGGACGCGAATGCCCCCGGCAAGCCGCAGGGCATTCTGCATATCCACGACTGTTTGCGCGTGGGGCTGGGTTAAGGACATGGCATGGACGGCTATTCAAAACTCGTCGCTTGGCTCAAGGTGCTGTTGCCACTGACAGCGCTTGGCCTGTTGTCGACGCTGTTCCTGTTGTCGCGCAACATTGACCCTGTCGCGTCTGTCCCCTTTGCGGACACCGAAATTCAAGAGCGTTTGCGCGGGCAGCAAGTGACTGCCCCTTTCTATTCCGGCACATCTTCGAGCGGCGACCGCATTTCCGTATCGGCCGGGACCATGGCGACAGCGGACGACCAGAACAACGCGGCAACCGATCTGGCGGCGCATATCGACCTGTCTTCGGGAACGCGTGTTGTCCTATTTTCCGACACGGGCGAGTTTGACCTTGCCCGCGGCGCATCTTCGTTGGCAGGAAATGTGGTGATCACAACATCGACTGGTTACAAACTGAATTCAGACGAACTTTTAACTGATTTCGAGAATATGACGGTGAGGTCACCCGGCCCGGTCGCTGGTACTGGCCTGTCGGGGACCCTGGAAGCGGGCCAAATGAGGCTCGAAAAAACAGACGGTGGCGAAAACGCCCATTTGGTTTTCACAAAGGGCGTAAAGTTGGTATACCGCCCGGAAGAATTGGAAGAGTGATATATCCGTGACTATTTTGCGTGTTATAGCCTGCCTGATCACGATCGGCCTGATTACGCCGCTTTATGCCCAGGGAACGCAGGTCGCATTTGGCGCCATCCGGCAGGATACGTCGGCACCGGTTGAGGTTAGTGCGGACGAGTTGAATGTGGATCAGACCACAGGCGCCGCTATCTTTACCGGCAACGTGGTGATCGGTCAGGGCGAGATGCGGCTATCAGCCCCGCGCGTTCTGGTGGTCTATCGCGAGGATCAGGCGGGTATAGAACGGATGGAAGCGACAGGCGGCGTAACCTTGGTATCCGGCCCGGATGCAGCAGAATCGCAGCGCGCCGACTACAGCATCGACACCGGCTTGATTGTCATGACCGGCGACGTCCTACTGGCACAAGGGCAAAGCGCCATCTCTTCCGACCGCATGACCGTCAATCTGGATGACGGCACCGCCCGGATGCAAGGCAACGTCAAAACAATCCTGCAAACTGGCAACAACTGATGGCTGCACCCGATCTGAAAGTAGCTGGCGGGTCTTCAGGGCTGCGCATATCGCATTTGCGCAAATCTTATCGCAAGAAACTGGTCATCCGCGATTTCTCAATGGAGCTGAACCGGGGTGAGGTTGTGGCACTGCTGGGTCCCAATGGTTCCGGCAAGACAACGACCTTCTATGCGGTGGCCGGGCTGGTGACACCGGAAGGCGGCACCGTCACGCTGGATGGCACGGACGTCACCAGCCTTCCGATGTATCGCCGCGCCCAGATGGGTATTGGGTATCTGCCGCAGGAGATGAGCATTTTCCGGGGATTGAGCGTACAGGACAACATCCTTGCCATCCTCGACATTGTAGAGCCTGACCGACACAAGCGGCGTGAACGACTGGAAGAATTGCTAAGCGAGTTTTCGATTGAACACATGCGCCGTGCCCCCGCATTGGCCCTGTCAGGTGGGGAACGACGTCGGGTCGAGATTGCCCGGTCGCTAGCTGCGAATCCGAAATATCTGCTGCTCGACGAACCCTTTGCCGGGGTCGATCCGATCTCTGTTGGGGATATCCGACATCTTGTTGCGGATCTGAAAAAGCGCGGCATTGGCGTTCTGATTACGGATCACAATGTGCGCGAAACGCTCGAAATCGTGGACCGCGCCTATATCCTGCATGACGGGCAGGTCCTCATGTCGGGAACACCGCAAGACGTGGTGCAGAATGAAAATGTGCGCCGGGTCTATCTTGGCGAAAACTTCCGTATCGGCTGAGCAACGGCGCGCTTGCCGTGTCCGCTTTTCATTGACTCCGAGTGCCCTTTTGGCGTGCAATGACAATATGGCGTTTATGCTGACCAAGATCTGCAACACTGTCACCCCGCCTACGGGCTTTGACATAGATCACGGTCACGACGTGCCTTTTCCGCAATTCTAAAAACATAGCGCTGCCAACATCTTGGCGGCGCGGAACGTGCATTGCGGACACATCAGAAGGAGCAAGAATGCAGTATCAAATCAGTGGCAAACAGATCGATATCGGCGAAGCGCTGCAAACCCACGTACGGGACGATTTGGGCGCGGTTGTACAGAAATATGCCGAACGTCCGACCAATGCCCAAGTGGTGTTTTCCAAGTCTGCACATGAGTTCGTATGTGAGGCGACGGTGCATCTGTCGACTGGGCTGACCGCCCAAGCCAAGGCCCATGCCACTGAAATATATGCAGCTTTTGATGGTTGTTCCGAAAAAATGGAGAAGCAACTGAGGCGGTATAAACGCCGTCTCAAGGACCATCACAAGGAACGTGCACAGCCTGTTGAACTCTCGGGCGCGGCAACTTATATCCTCGCGTCTGACGAAGGAGCTGGCGACTCGGAACCCGAGACGCTGCAACCCATGATCGTAGCCGAGATGGAAACCAAG
>NZ_JBYNDP010000045.1:0-28276 GCF_059783535.1 Tateyamaria sp.
CAGATGTCCCAAAGTCTTCCTATCCGCCATCGCTCTCGCTGCACTCGTCATTTACCGGCCATGAGTCCTGAACGTAGAGGTCTAATTTGATTGTTAGTGCGTGATCGGCTTTGGGTCCATCTGGACGATGGTTTCCAGTGCCGGTGGGCTGTACGGTCGTTTCGTGTTGTAGTGTTTTCTCCTTTCTTCGATCAGGATTTGAGCTTCCCGCAGGCCGTAAAAATGGTGAAACAATCTTTGGTCACCTCAAACCTTTGGTGATCGATTCGCAGCACGGCCAGCTTGCAACGATGTGTTTCATGAATATGCATTTGACCGGCGCTCTGGTCAGAATGACGGTTGAGCTTGGAGATGATGAAGTCAACCGCCTTCTGAAAACATTCATTGCAAATTTGCGGACTGAGATCACAAATTTCACGACCGACACCAGTCAATGATTGTCGGGACGTTGGCTGCGTAGATAGAAGTGGAAATGCCTTCCTGGTTGCTCAGCTGTCTGAGAGATACGGTTCTCGTTCCTGCGACGCCGTTTCTAGCAAATAACACGCAGCTTCATGTCCATCCCGTAGAACCATTGGCGGTCTCGTCTCAGTGCACTTCGCCATCGCGTGTGAGCAGCGCGAAGCGAACAGGCAGCCAGAGGGCAAGTCCAAGGGGCTGGGCAAATCACCTTCCAGCATCTGTGGCGCAATGCGAACAGTCGGGTCGGGTACTGGCACTGCGGATAGCAGTGCTTGAGCATAAGGATGCTGCGGTGCGCGGACAAGGTCGGCAGCGGGTGCACGTTCCATCTGGGCCCCCATATACATGACCAGCACTTCATCCGAGATGTGGCGGACAACGCCAAGGTCATGAGCAACGAACACGAGCGCCAAACCCATCTCGCGTTGCAGCTCTTTGAGCAGGTTCACAACCTGCGCCTGTATCGACACGTCCAGCGCCGATACGGGTTCATCGCATAGCAGGACCTTGGGCCCGGCCACCAACGCTCGGGCAATCCCGATACGCTGGCACTGCCCGCCCGAGAACTCGTGCGGAAAGCGGTTTGCCTGTGCAGATGGGATGCCGACCCGTTCAAGCATCGCCAGCGCCTTGGTCTTTCGTTCCTCCGAGTTCATATCGGGCCGGAAGAAGGCAAGAGGCTCTGTCACGATCTCGCGGATCGTCATCCTTGGGTTCAGCGATGCGATGGGATCTTGAAAGATCATTTGCATCGTGGCGCGTAACCGTTGCATCGATGCACGATTGCCATAATCCACCTGTTCACCATCTAGGGTCACGGTACCGGATGCCAAGGGCGCAAGCCCCGCAATCGAGCGGATCAGCGTCGATTTTCCGCACCCTGATTCACCGACGATGCCAATCGTCTTTCCCGCCTCCAGATCAAAGGAAACACCGTTGACCGCATGGACCACACCTGCTGGTGACCATGGCCACTTCTTGGTTTGGCCAACTCGAAATTCGACATAGGCGTTCTGAACCGACAACATCATGTCAGCTCCTCAATGGGGCGCAGACAGGCACGGCCGTCACGCAGTGGGGGTAGGGTTTCGCGGCAGATGTCCACTGCATCCTCGCAACGGGGCGAGAAGGGACATGCCACGGGGAAGCGGTGCTGGTTGGGCGGACTGCCAGGAATGGCGGTCAATTCATCCGACGGGTCTTCGATGTTCGGAACGGCGCGCAGCAGACCGCGGGTGTAGGGGTGACCGGGTTGATCAAACAGTGACGTGGTTTTGGCCGTCTCCATAATCCGCCCTCCATAAAGAACCAGCACGTCCTCGCAGAACCCGGCAACTACGCCAAGGTCATGGGTGATGAGCACGACCGAAGTTCCCAGATCGCTCTGCACATCTTGCAACAGCTGCATGATCTGAGCCTGCACCGTCACGTCCAGCGCGGTTGTCGGCTCATCTGCGAGGATGAGCTTGGGTTGGCACATCAAAGCCATGGCAATGACAATCCGCTGACGCATCCCGCCTGAGAATTCGTGGGGATATGCGCGCAGCCGAGCCTTCGCGTCCGGGATGCGAACCGCGTCCATCACCTCCAGTGCTCGAGTGCGGGCGGCACGGCGCGACAGCCCCTCGTGATGTTCAACGATCTCGGTCAATTGCCGCTCGATTGTCATGTAGGGGTTCAGAGATGACATTGGGTCTTGAAAGATGATCCCGATTTCGCGGGCGCGGATGCGGTTTATCTCCCGCGTGGACGTGGCCAGAAGGTCCTGGCCATCCCACATAATACGTCCCTCGACCTCGGCATTCTTGGCAAGCAGCCCTATGATGGCGAGTGCGATCTGCGACTTGCCGGATCCACTTTCACCCACGACCGCCAGACGACTGCCGGGGGCCACGGAGAAGGAGACATCGTTGACAGCGTGGACCATACCGTCGCCGGTGCGGAAGCGGATGTGCAGGTTTTCGACACTCAGCATGGTTTGCCTCGGGCTGTAGAGGTTTTCATTTGGCTCTTCATCTCAACGCTCCTTGGGGTCGAGCGCGTCCCGCAGACCGTCGCCGATGTAAAAGAGCGAGACCTGGGCCAGCACGAAGATTGCCGCAGGGAATCCCAACTGCCAGAGGGTGCCGAAGGTCATTGTGCTCGCCCCTTCAGACAGAAGGGCACCTAGCGAAGTATTGGGTTCCTGAATGCCAACACCGAGGAAAGATACCAAGCTTTCCATCATGATCACTTCGGGGATGACCAATGACGTATAGATCACCACCACCCAGAGAACATTGGGGGCCAAGTGGCGGAAGATGATGGCCAGGTCTGACATGCCAAGCATCCGCGCCGCATCAACGAATTCACGATTCTTAAGCATCATCACCTGACCGCGCACGATCAGCAGGCCAGCGGTCCAGTTGACCAGGATGATGACGAGGATCATCTGGCTCATGGAGCGGCCAAAGAAAGCCTGCCAGACAACAAAGAAGATGATGTAGGGGATCGCCAGCCAGATGGTATAGGCGCCCAGAACAGTGCGGTCGAAACGCCCACCATAGTAGCCCGCGAGTGCGCCCAAAGTTGCGCCCAGAAGCACGGAGACCGGGCCCGCGATGAAACCCACCAGCAGCGACGTGCGCGTGCCTTGCACCACGCGGGCGTACAGGTCGCGGCCCAGTTCATCGACGCCGAACCAGTGCCCGTTTTCCAGTGAAGGGCCACCGTCTTGCTTGATGCGACCCAGCACGTTCCAGTCAATCTCTTCAAAGGACCAGCGTGCGAACAGGTTGCCGAAGATGGCAAACAGGATCAGGACGCTGAGCATCCCGACGGAAAAAACGGCCATGCGGTTGCGCAAAAACCGCCGCCCCGCATCAGCCCAGAACGAACGGGAGGCAATCGTATCTCCGGCGCGTTCATCGGCAAAGGCGGCAGAATTCAGACGACGTTTGACAGCCCCTATCATGACAGGCCCGCCCGTACTTTCGGGTCGATCCATGCATAAAGCAGGTCAACCGCGAGTGTCAGCGCAAAAGTCAGAACAGCATACAAGATCGCTAGGCCGAGCAGGATGGAGTAGTCGCGGCTGTAAGCACCGTCGATAAAATCCTGTCCGATGCCTCCGGTGGAAAAGAAAACATCTACAAAGACCGATCCCGTGATCATGTAGACAAAGACTGGCCCCATGTAGGTGAGCGTCGGCAACAGAGCCGGCTTCAGCGCGTGGCGCAGAATGATGGTCCGCTCGGGCAAGCCTTTGGCTCGCGCTGTGCGGATGTATGGAGAGCCCAGAACTTCCAGCATCGACCCACGTGTTAGGCGCGCGACTGAGGCCATGTAGGACGTCCCAAGCGCGATGGCGGGCATAACAATGTACTGCCACTGGCCTCCGTTCCAGCCACCTCCGGGCAAAAGGCCCCAGGAGAGCGTGAAAAGTAGAACTAGCAACGGGGCCAGCACGAAGTTCGGAAAGATTTGGGAGAAAATGGCCAGTCCGGTCATTGTGTAATCCCAGAATCCATTATGTCGAAGGGCCGCGATGATCCCCAGCGGCACACCCAGCATCAACACAAAGACGGCGGACCAGAACCCGTAGGTTAGCGTCACGGGAAAACCCTGCGCGATAACATCGTTCACCGTCCGGTCTTTTTGGGCGAATGAGGGACCGAAATCAAAACAGCAGACGATGTTTTTGATGTAAGTCCACAACTGGACATGGAGCGGCTCGTCCATGCCATAGCGTTCCAGCACGTTGGCCATGACAGCGGGGGGCAAAGGGCGTTCCGAGGTGAAGGGTCCACCCGGCGCGAGGCGCATCAGGTAGAACGCGAAGATCACGAGGATCAACAGCGTCGGGATCACCATCAAAAGACGGCGAAGGGTATAGTTGAGCATTGCGGGCTCCGAGATTCCGGCGGGGGAGATGCCCCGCGGTTACGCCCCGGCGCGGGGCCGGGGCGTAAGGGTTACAATCGCATCAGTCGGCGACGCGATACAGATCCTTAGCGTACCAGTTTTGCTCTACGTTATTGATCGGCCACCCCTGGATGCTCTCGGACAGCATGATGTTGGTTGAGTAGTGGTAGATCGGGATAACGGGCATCTCGGCGGCCACAATCTGCTCTACCTCGGTATAGAGAGGCTGTGGGTCCTGAGACGATTTTGCTTCTGCCATCAATTCATCGACGCGGGCGTTCGAAAACTTGGCATCGTTGTATCCGGACTCTGTGGTCAGAAGATCGAGGAAGGTCGACGCTTCGTTGTAGTCACCGCACCATGCGCCGCGTGCCATATCGTAGTTTTGGGCGCCGCGTGTTTCGAGGAAAACCTTCCATTCCTGGTTCTCCAGTGTCACATCCACGCCCAGCTTCTGTTTCCACATCTGGCTGGCAACTATTGCGACCTGCTGGTGCGCCTCGGACGTGTTGTACAGGTAAGTGAAGCTCAGCGGCTCACCACCTTCACCATAGCCCGCCTCCGCAAGCAGCTCCTTGGCTTTGGCATCACGCTCGGCCTGCGTCATGCCAGCCATGTCGATATCGGGTGTTTCGAATCCGGCGGTCGCGGCAGGCGTAAACGAGAAAGCTGGGAATTGACCCCCTTGCAGCACGCGGTCCACGATCACCTCGCGGTCAACCGCCAGCGCCAGGGCCTGACGTACGCGTACATCCTTGAAGGCTTCGGGTCCGGAGGCGAGGTTAAAGTTGAAATAGTAGTTGCACAGGCGGGGAAGAGCGAACGCTTCGTCCGGGAACTCTTCGGCCAACGCGGGATACTGACCTGCGGGGATGTCGGTCATGTCCAACTCGCCAGCACGCCATCGGGTCAAACCCTGCGCCTCGTCGCCTATGACGAATGTTGTGACCGTATCCAGAACCGTGTTTTCGTTGTCCCAGTACATTTCGTTCCGTGACCGAACTGAACGTTCCTTTGGCACATGAGCTGTCAGGACGTAAGCGCCGTTACTCACCATGTTCTCGGGGCGGGTCCACTGTGACCCATGTTCCTCAATTACCCACTTGGGGGCGGGGAATGTGGTGGCATGCGTGACCATCTTGGTGAAATAGGGCAGCGGTTGAGACAATTGTACGACCAGCGTTGTGTCGTCGGGGGCCGAGACACCAAGCGCGGTTGGTTCCATGTCGCCTGCGATGATGGATGCACCATTCTCAATGGACATCAGCTCCATATACCAAGCGTACGGCGAGGCCAGTTCAGGATCGACCGCGCGCTGCCAAGCATAGACGAAGTCACCCGCAGTAACAGGTGTGCCGTCTGACCATTTGGCGTTGTCGCGCAAGGTGAACGTATAGGTCAGGTTGTCGTCTGATGCCTCGTGGTTCAGCGCGACACCAGGCACGATGTTGCCGTCAGCATCCTGATTGTAGAGCCCTTCAAAAAGATCGCGCACCACGTTCGAACCGTCCACATCCTCTACAACCTGCGGATCGAAGGACGAAAACTCGTCAAGCGTGCGATAGGTAAAGGTTTGCTCCTCTGCCAGAGTCACCCCATCAGGGATGTCAGCAGCATGAGCGGTGGTTGTAAGACAAGTTGTTGCAATGGCGGCGGCAAGAAACGAACGGCGCTTCATAGGGGGGCTCCTCTGTTGGTTTTAATTTGTGCTGTCTTGGTACTGTGGCTTAGGTGCGACAAAGACCAAAGCCGTGTCGAGTAGAATTGACGTTACGGCACTTGACGGTCGGCGAACTTCCGCCATTCGCCAAAGTTTGCTCGTAAAACAATCGCTTGCGCTTCACTCAAGACAGAGGGTGATGCGCAGATGGAACATCTGGGATGATGCCAGACAACGATACAGGAAATTCGACTGACCGTCGATATGAGACCGCTTCAGTCCTCTTCATTCTCGTCCACGACCTTGCCGAAACAACTGTCGCTCCCGCATTTTTGCATTCACTTTTGACGGGAAGTCGTGTTCTTGCCGTGGGCGGAAAATTCTAGCCCAGCCGAAATGCCGAACTCAGCGTTTCATGATGTTCGGTTTGGTTGTCATGCTTGGTTGTAATCCATTTGCGCCTACATCGACTAGGTGTTTGGGATTGGGCATCGGACATTCCCGCAGCGCCGGCTTGATATCCATCATTCTGGCAAGCTGCAGACTTCTTGACAAGAACACCCGGGACTAAACAGGGCGCGGCAAGCGAAGGCGCAAGTACTTACTACTAATAATCTGGTCATGAAAAAAACACGCCTTCGCCCATTGCCGCAGCGGCGACATTAGCTGTGATACCAGCGTCGTTCGGGAAGAATCGAACTTCGCTTACTAGGTGGTTTCCATTCGCTATGTCCGCCCTTTCGCAACCTACATGGGGCGCCTCACGTAACGCGTCCATGTACAATCCAATTATGCCCAGAGGTGGCACTTAGTTCCTGAAATCTTTCCGAAATTAATCCGAAACGTGGTTAGCATGGTCGCGACTAACCACTTCTATTGTGATGCACAATGCGTGACGCATGCGTGCTTTGATCAATCGTGTCCACCGACGGAGCAAAGCGCGGGTTCTTCAACCATTTGAAAATGAGGTTCGTGTTGACAGCGTACCGCCGCGCGACCTGCGCCACCGACACCGCAAGCGTCTTCGCCTGCGCACAGATCTCCCGCTTCTCCTCGTCGGCCCAATACCGTTTTTTCTATCTGCTTGTTGAGTGCCTCATGCTGTCCACTATTGATGGTGGACACTTAATCTCCGCCAACCATACGCGTCAGATCGGATTCAACGGACGCTCACGCTCACCAAGCAAACTGCCAGTTTCCGGCAACGAAAACGTCGAACGCATTCGTCCCCACTGCCAGAAAGTACTCCCCAACTTGGTGAGCGAGCACAGCAATACTGCTGCAAGGCCGGGAAAAAGCAGGGGTTAAAAAAGCGCAGGAACGGAATGTAGTTTAGCGCCTACCTTTGCAAGCATCCATATTCCGTAGACGACTCGCGGCTCAAACGTGCTGTGCCCGCGCACAAACCGAACATCAATAGACCTTGGATGAGCGACACCAGTGTTTCATTACGAATGAAATCAACAAGGTCCTGAAGTAGGCCATCTGTTTTGCCTGCAACCTGCCACCAGGAAGCTAGGTAAACGACCGGATAAACACTCAATACAGAGGTGGTCATGATGAAAACGGCTCCGCCTCCGGCGTTTTTCTTTGGTTCTCGGTCATTCTGCAAATGCCCGATCAACCAGACGGTATTGGGCTGGGCTTGAGTCGTATCCGCAATCTTGTCGTGCCGGATGAACAACAATGTAAACCGGGCGTGAATATTGTTCCTCAGACGCCTCGCTTTCATGTGAACTGCTTCTATGTTTTCTTCGTTCAACCCGTCGCCGACCAAAGCGCTGCGGACTTGCTCTCCATCGTTTCTATGGTCGTCTCGACCGGGCAGTTCTTATGCACCGCAAAGGTCTTGTCCCGGCTGCTTCCAATGACATGGTACAGAACATGCCGTATCGCGGCGATCCAATGTGCATAGAACCGCATGACCCTTTCGATCAGGGAAAACGGCCGATAGACAGCGCAGAGACGATAGCCTCTGATACAAGGATTGGCTTGCTCAGATCGAAGCTTATGTCCGTCCGGCGAGATCCGTGTCGTCACCGATGCCTTCACGCGCGCCGACAATCGTGAACGTTGAAGAGTCGGAAGAACTCGCCGTTTCTGACGCGGCGACAATAAAGGCGACAATAAAATAGAGTTCCGTTGAGGTGAGGATGGCACCATATGCGCAAAGGTAAAGAGCCGCATAAGCCAGAAGGTTGCGCAGCAGTTCCCCCTTGGTACACAGCGCATTCAATCAACACCTCTAGGATCGGATACCGATCATGCGGTGCAACGTCGAGTGGGGTTGAAAACTGGCGGTATGCCTCAATAATCAGCGTGTCAGCCCCTACAACCACCACCGCCCAATAAGCGACAAGCATCGGACTGGATCAGTAGCAGGTCTCGATTTGGGGACTGCATGCCCCGCCGCTCTGCCGTTGTCGGGGCGATCAAAACCGTGACTGCAATGATTGTTGTGATCACCGTGCACTCAAACAAAAATATTTGAATTTCACCCGATCAATTGGCAAGCAATTAATCTGTGCGCGAGGATTGGCTCAAGTTTGGCTAAAACTCAAACTGTTGGACCGCCAAGTGCCTTCCGGCATCTCCCTTGCGGTGTGTGATTTTCGATCCAGCAAAGGATCGCCTTTTAATAATAACAAATATTTTTCAGAGGATTATAACTCGCTCTGATCTGTTCTACTTCGGAGCGGACGTCCGCTTTCAGCGATCGTCGCATGCAATACGATTGGGCGGACAACTGCATACTGTTTGGTGCTGGAAAACGCGCACAAACCTGCATAAGTCACGACTGTCACAAAGCATTCTAAACCTGATGGCCCGTCGTTCATCACCCTGTAAGTCCCGGCGATGGTTTCTGTCGTTACCCCTTTGGTCAGCAAACCGCGAAAGCGCCGACCGACGAAAGGGACAGACAATGACGATGACTGCGGACCATGAAACGCTAGGCAAGGCAAACCCCGTTCTGGCCGAAGGGCTGAAAACGGTTCTGCCCCCAGCGGTTTCGGCCACAGTTCTCGGCGCGGCGATCTGGTTCAAAGCTACCACTCTCCCCCCTGATGGCCGGATCGTTCTTATCGTCATTGTCTGTGCGCTGATCGGTTGGGTTGCGACCCGGTTGCCGGACAGTTTGGTTGCCTTGATCGCCGCACTGGCCCTTGTGGTCATGGGCGCGCAACCGCCCGAGGCTTTGACGGATACACTTGGATCACAGATTGTCTGGCTCTTGCTGGCAGCTTTCGTCATTGCCGCAGTGATCAAAGAGGCTGGCCTTGTGGAGCGCCTCGTGGCGCCGCTGACGCGAGGTGCACCACGCGTTCTGCCTTTTTTCTTGCTGACCGGTTTGGCAATTTCGGCCACCGCGTTCCTTCTGCCCAGCACATCGGGGCGTGCCGCACTTTTGCTGCCGGTCTTTCTTGGGCTGTTAGCTGCTTTGCCGGATCGTCGACTTATCAAACCCCTGGCGCTGCTGTTTCCGACGGCGATACTGCTTTCGGCGGGCGGTTCTTTGATTGGTGCAGGCGCACATGTGGTCGCCGTTGAGGCAATCGACGCGACCGGCGGGCCGAGGATCGGCTATCTGGATTGGCTGCGTATTGGCGCACCGCTTGCCGGGGCCTCGGTCGTTCTGGCTACTGTCCTGATCTTTGCGATGTTTGTGCCCCAAGACTTGCAGTACGCTCGTATCGTGCGGTCGGCAAAAAGCGGATCACTTACGCCAGTACAGCTCCGCATCCTGGTTGTGCTGGCCAGTCTTGTCGCACTCTGGATCGCAAAACCCATGCATGGTTTGGACGAATCCCTGGTCGCGTTGGGCGGAGCGGTCTTGCTTTTGTTGCCGCCGTTTTGCGCACGCAAACCGAAGGAAGTCTTTCGTTCGGTCGACATGGAGCTGGTGCTGTACATGGCGGCCACACTGATGCTGTCGGTCGCCGTAGTCGACACCGGCGCTGACCAATGGTTGGCAGCCGGAGCCATGCGTCTCATGCCACCAGAACTGGCGTCTCATTCAGGCGCTGTCGTGATCTTCATATCCATCGCTGCCGTGATCTCACATCTGGCCATTACATCACGTTCGGCTCGCGCCGCGATCCTGATACCCGCACTGGCGCTGCCAGTGGCTGGCCTTGGGCATGACGCGACAGTGACCATCCTGATTGCCGTCATGGGGACAGGCTTTTGCCAGACCCTAATGGCGAGTGCCAAGCCGGTTGCCATTTTCGGCATGCACGAGTCTGCAGGGTTCAGTCAAAAGGACCTTTTTAAACTCGCCCTCCCACGCGCTCCGATCAAGGTCACGCTGCTTGTCGCCTTTGCGCTTTGGGTGTGGCCGGACCAACTGGCCAAGCTTGGCCTTGCGCAACCGCAACAGTCGCAGCCTTCTACAACGCTAGAGCCGCAGCCGCGCCATCAGGCATCCGCTGCGGTCCAGGTACCTAAGCCACCGTCAACCAGCCAACGCCCCGTGCTGCGCCGAGAACGTACAGTGGCGGTTATTCCGGACATCTCACACGTCGCGCGCACTGCACCCGCTAGGGCTGAAACCCAACCGGCAATCATCGCACAGGCCCGCGGCGATCTCCGCTTCGCGCACAGGCAGCTCAAGCGCGATCTCTCCCGCCTGTTCCGATGACTCGCATCAGGCAAGTACCTCCAACCCTCCCTCCCACTTCACAAACAAAAGGAAACAGAACCATGACCATGACTGTTCTTGTCGCACCGTCTGGCTTTAAGGAGTCTCTTTCTGTGAACGCCGTTACCAAATCTATTTCCAAGGGTATTCTACGCGCCATGCCGGACACGCGTATTCTACAAGCGCCCATGGTTGACGGCGGCGAAGGCACGACCGAAGCGCTGGTGCGCGCTACCGGCGGCGCGATCATCCCGGCTTGTGTCACCGGACCCGTTGGTGAACCGGTCGACAGCTTTTACGGCATTCTTGGTGGTCCCGGACCACGCACTGCAGTGATCGAGATGGCCGCAGCTGCGGGCCTGTCGTTGGTACCTAGTGACTGCCGCAACCCGATGCTGACCACGTCCTATGGGGTCGGCGAACTGATCCTGCATGCACTTGATACCGGGGTGGAGAAAATCCTGATCGGTTGTGGTGACAGCGGAATCAACGATGGCGGCGCAGGCCTTGCCAAAGCTCTTGGTGCGCGGCTCCTTGACGAGGAAGTGGCTGAGATCGGGCGTGGCGGCGCCGAGCTGATGTGGCTTCACCAGATCGATATGTCGGGCCTTGATCGACGTCTCCGGTCGGTCCGCATCGATGTCGCAGTAAACTGGCATAACATGCTGCTTGGACCGAAAGGCGTTGCTCGCGTCTTTGGTCCGCAGAAAGATGCAACACCGACGCAGGTGGACTACCTTGATTCCGCGTTGCAGCGCTGGGCGACAGTTGTCCGAGCGGAAACCGGTGTGGATGTCGGGACCGCGCAGGGCGCAGGGGCTTCTGGTGGTCTGGGTGCTGGTCTGATGGCATTCGCAGGGGCCACTTTGCATCCGCGCTTCGATATCATGATGCAATATCTCGATTTCGACCGTTTGCTGGATCAGGCCGACCTTGTCATCACAGCAGAGGGCAGCCTCGACGGCCAAAGCCCTTACGGTAAAGTACCTTGCGAGGTTGCACGTCGTGCAGCCGAGCGGGACATTCAGACCGTTGCTCTCGTCGGGACCATTGGCAAAGGGGTCGATCAGACCTTATCCCACGGGATTTCGGCCTTTGCATCGATCCTGAAGCGGCCATGTACGCTCGAAGAAGCCATACGCGACGGCGAACGCCTTCTGCGCCGTGCCGCAGAAGACGCGATGCGAATGATGTGTGTGGGTTTGCGCATGTCTCAGAAAAAACAGGCCGCGTATGCATGAGCGTGATGCTGGCGGGTTTCAAGCTCGCCAGCTCTGTCGCTCCCGTCCAGGCGCATGCGATCCTATTTGATAGCGTCAGTTAGATACAAATCAGGCACAAAAAAGGCGTCATTTCAGACCGAGTTTTTATGACTGTGGCCGATCCGCACTAGGCAAATCAGAACCCGCTGCGCTAACCGTTGTCGGGCCTGGGGGGGCACGCTTGTCGAGGCATCTTAATGCTTAAAATTTTGACCGCCGCACTCTGTGCGACGCTCTGTTTCTCCGGTTTGGCAGAAGCACAAGACAGGAAACGGCTGGGGTACGGCCGCCTGATCACCAATGACTTCTTTGGAGATGGAGAGGACCGCTGGCGTACCGGTGGTTTCCAATCCTCACGCGTGTGGGGACCTGCGTGGGATGGCGCAGCGCCGACCGGGTTCGGCCAGTTACTTGAGCTCAGGTTGTCCGCCGAAATCCTTGCGCCTGATGATATCCGCGCACCGGATCCGGGGGATCGCCCCTATGCCGGTGCGCTGTCGGCGGGTCTGCACACGCATTTCACGCGAGGGCCAATGGAGTATTCCGTCGGGGGTGACATCGTCTTTCTGGGGCCGCAAACCCGCCTCGACGAACTTCAGGACGCATTCCATGACACGTTCAACATCACCACACCATCGGATGCGGTGCGGGATGCGCAGGTCGGCAACGATATCTTGCCAAATGTGGTGGTCGAGGCCGGGCGCAGCTTTGCCATAGGACAATCCACGTCCCTCCGCCCGTTTGTCGAGGCGCGGGCCGGTGTCGAGACGCTTATTCGGGCCGGTGTGGATTTTACATACGGTGCTTTTGGGCAAGGCGAGCTTCTGGTGCGCGACGGTGTCAGCGGACAACGTTACGACGTCGTGCAAGCAGATTGGACCGGATTCAGTTTTGTGCTGGGAGCGGACATTGCCCGGGTGACAGACAGTGAGTTGTTGCCGGCGAGCAGCGGTATCAGTCCGGAAGAAACGCGAGAGCGTTTGCGCGCCGGCGTGATGTGGCGCAGCGAAACAGGCATTTCGGGGTTCTACGGTTTGACATATCTGGGCGAAGAGTTCGAAGGTCAGGATGAGGGCCAGATCGTCGGTGCAATTCGTTGGCGTGTGCCATTCTAGGATGCGTTGAGATAGGGTGCTGACGACCAGTCGCCAACATCACGTTATCTTCCGCGTGCAACACTCTGGAATCTTGTCGAAATCCACACTTCACAGAAGCGAATCACTTTGCTAACGTGCCTGCAATAAAAAAAGTAAGGCAGGCATACAGGCAATGGAAACGGGCTTTCGTGGCACGTTTGTCATCTCCTGGTCGCAAACGGAAGTGGACGGTCTCGAGGCCGCACCTTTGCCGTCGTTGGCGGTAGGCGCTGCATGGGCTTGGCGTGGGGACGCTGTGCGCGTGGATGGTCCGCAGGATGTATTGCGTCTGGACAGGGCGAACGGAGAAGACGTAATCCGCCGCAGGGCGGCGCGGATGGTGCATCGACTTGTCGGGGCGGCCATCGACAACACCCCTTTGACATCCGAACCGGAAGAGGCCGAGCCGCTGATGACGGACAGCAGCTTTGTCGTCACGGATGGCGCCAAGAGTTACACAGTGACAGTGATCGAAGTGGGGCGCGGTGCGCCGCCATTGTTGATGTTCCTAGATGATATTCCGCCGCGAAAAACAGACCTGTGGGTTGTACATCACACCATCAACACGGCCTACGGTGATCCAACTCCGGATGGAGCAGGTGGCGTGATTTGCTTCACGCCGGGGACATGGATCGACACACCCGATGGGCCGCGCCTGATCGAAGATCTGCGCGAAGGCGACAAGGTTCAGACACAAGACAATGGTCCTCAAGAGATCTTGTGGACTGGAAGCCGTCATATGACCGGTGCACGGCTCTTTGCCATTCCGCGGTTGCGCCCGATCCGGATTGCGACTGGCGCACTTGGGGTCAAGCGACCTGATCAGGAATTGCTGGTGTCACCAGAACATCGGATGCTGATCAAGGGAGACGTGGCCAGGGATCTGTTCAATACTCCTGAGGTGCTGGTTGCGGCCAAGGATCTGGTCAATGGGTCCACCATCACCGTCGACCTCAAGGCCCGCAAAGTGACCTATGTTCACCTGCTTCTTCCCAAACACGAAGTTTTGCGTGCCAACGGTGTGGAAACCGAAAGCTTCCATCCGGCCAATACTGCGCTGTCGATGCTGAACGAAGATGATCGCGCGCGGCTGGTGGCAGGCATGCCGAACCTTGAACGTGACCCGCATACCTATGGCAGCTACGCGCGCCGCAACCTGAGCGCCAGCGAAGCCGCAATCCTGAACCACGTCGCTTGATCCGAAGGACACCGCGCGATGACAGGATGTCGGGGCGTTAAAGTCGTACGTTCGGTCCGGAGAAACGGTTCAACTGAACCCCGGCGTGCCTTTGTCCTCAGGCGTGCGGGCCAGATGCTTGGCCTTGATCTTGGCTGAAGTGTCGCGGGAGCCATCGTGGCTCCATCCCGGCGGCGCAACCGCATACAGCACGCGATCTTTGAGCGTCAGCCCGCGTTGGGTGACATCCTTCCAAATGCCGACCCATTCGTGAAAGGCGACCCGGATCGGGTTGAAGGTGCCGATGTTCTGGACCAGCCCGTAGTCCGGCTTTTCGCTCTCCAGTTCTGGCACGAAGGTGCCGAACATCTTGTCCCAGATGATGAACACACCGGCGTAGTTGGCATCAAGATATCGCGCGTTACGCCCGTGATGGACGCGGTGGTGACTAGGTGTGTTCATGATTGCCTCGACCCAACGGGGCAGTTTGCCGATGGCCTCCGTGTGAATCCAGAATTGGTAGATCAGGTTCAGCCCGCCGACAAACAGCACCATGGCCGGGTGAAAGCCGAGCAGGATCAAGGGCGCGCGGACCACCATCATGAAAGTGAAGGTGCCCGTCCACGTTTGCCGCAGCGCGGTGGTCAGGTTGTAGTGCTGGCTGGAATGATGGTTGACGTGGCTGGCCCAGACCCATCGGATACGGTGCCCGAAGCGGTGCACCCAGTAGTACCGCAAATCATCCAGCACGAAGCACACCAGCACGACCCAGACGCTGGTTCCAAGGTCAAGCGGAGTGATCGCCCAGAGCCACATGAAAAAGCCCCACGCGATGAACCCCAGTAGAATGCCTGACGCAACACTACCCGCCCCCATGATCAGCGATGTAACGGCGTCACGCGTTTCGTAGCGCCCGCCGCGATGCTTGATGACGATCCATGCCAGTTCGATGGCAATCGCAACGATGAAGAAAGGGACAGCGAGTTGTACGACGTCGGGGTAGGTCAGGTCGCTCATCATTTCTGGGTGATCCACGTTTGCCAGTCGGTGTATTCGTCGGGGGTCAGATGCAGCTGCACTTTCGGAGCGGCATAATCGTTAAGGTAAAGCGTTGCCGATTTTGCCTTGATGCGTAGGGTTTCGTCGCCAGTCAGTAGCCTGGCGCAGGTGTCTGTCCCCATCTGCCAGAGGATGCCCAGCCCGCGCTCTGTCGTGATCCGGGCGGCACGTCCGTTGGCGGTTATCATGATCCTTTCGATCACTTCATCCGGGTACGCACGCAGCCATGCGGCATGTGCAGTTTCCCTTGTGAAAGGCGGTGCTTTTGACAAGCCAAGCAAGTGCAGCGCGAGCGCAATGCCTGCGATGCCACCAACCACCAATATGAGCAGGATGTGCAACGGCACGGCCTTATCCTCCCTGCTGTCACTTCAGCGGAGCAGGCGCGCCATCGTCAAGCTTGGCGTCGCGTCAGGCTTGGGTCCAGCGTCAGTAAGGTGTTGCCCACCGGTGGCCGCAAGGCGATGAAAAAAATAAAAATGTTGGTCGCGACTGCGTGCAACTCGTTCGGCGATAGCTGCGGTGCAAACTGTTCACATTTGTCTGCTGAACCAACCCGGTTGAAGGGATCGTCCCCAGGTGCACCCAATACTCTACGCGCGGATTGAGTTTAGCTACTCTCGCGTCCGATCAGCGTTGCGATTATCGCTTTGGCGCTGTCGGACGACCAGTCTGCATCGCCACGCAGGCGGGCGATCTCGCGCCCTTCTGGATCGATGAGAACTGTGATGGGCAGGCCAAAGACGCCCATCTGAGCGGCTAGTTTTTGTTTTGGGTCCTGATGGCGGGGCAGGTTGGTGGCGTTTATCTCTTCCAGGAATTTCACGATGGCAGCCGGGTTGTTGCGACCCGTCGCGATGGTGACCACTTCGAAATCGTCGCCACCGAATTCGGCCTGCAATTCTGACAGCATAGGCATTTCGTGGCGACAAGGCGCGCACCAGGTTGCCCAGAAGTTCACCAGGATGTGCTTGCCTTCGTAGTCGGCAAGTGAGCCTTGGCCCGCACCATCGGCCAGATCGAAGGATTGCATCGATACCGCTTCGGGCGTGCCGTGGAAGATCAGTTTTTTCATGTCACCATCACGCAGGGCGGCAGCGGCATCCGTGTCGGCAAGCGCGGGAATTGCACCAAGGCTCAGGGCCATGTAGAGGGCTGCGACAACAGTTTTTTTCATGTCTCTTCCTTAGGTGGGCGACCAGATGACCGACAAATCCGCGAATGCAATGTGGGGGGGCCGTTTTGCGGCAGGGCCAGATGCGATCATGGAGGCAATCAATGCCTCGATCGGATTTGACCAGCGCATGGCGTCCCAGGACATCGCGGGCTCGCGCGCCCATGCCGCCATGTTGGGCGCCACCGGCATCCTGAGTGATAAGGATGTGGAGGCGATCCGGGAAGGGCTGCTCACGGTCTTGTCAGAAATTGACGCAGGCACGTTTCAGTTTTCCACGGCTCTGGAAGACATCCACATGAATGTCGAGGCGCGGCTGAAAGAGGTGATCGGGGAACCGGCGGGGCGTTTGCACACCGGGCGCAGCCGGAATGATCAGGTGGCGACCGACTTCAAATTGTGGGTGCGGGAGCAGTTTGACGCTGCCGAAGGCGCGCTTTTGTCCTTGATCGCCGCTCTTCTTGATCAGGCAGAGGCGGGGGCCGATTGGGTTATGCCCGGCTTCACCCATTTGCAGACGGCGCAACCGGTCACATGGGGTCATCACATGATGGCCTATGTAGAGATGTTTGGTCGCGACTTGTCGCGTGTCCGCGATGCGCGCGCACGGATGAACGAAAGCCCATTGGGGGCAGCAGCACTTGCAGGGACGTCTTTCCCGATTGACCGGCAGATGACAGCAGAAGCGCTGGGATTTGACCGGCCTGCTGCGAACTCTTTAGACGCCGTCAGTGATCGAGATTTTGCACTGGAATTCTTGAGTGCGGCCAGCATCTGTGCCGTGCACCTGTCCCGTTTTGCCGAAGAATTGGTCATCTGGTCTTCGGCTCAGTTCCGGTTTGTCACCCTGTCCGACAAATTTTCGACCGGATCGTCGATCATGCCGCAGAAGAAGAACCCGGATGCCGCTGAACTGATCCGTGCCAAGGTGGGCCGTATCTATGGCGCTCATACCGCCTTGATGATGGTGATGAAGGGTCTGCCGTTGACCTATTCCAAAGACATGCAGGAGGACAAGGAACAGGTGTTCGATGCCGCCGACAACTGGATGTTGGCGCTGGCGGCGATGGATGGGATGGTGCGGGATATGACGGCCAATCGTGAAAGTCTGGCTGCCGCAGCGGGGTCCGGTTTCTCGACCGCAACGGATTTAGCTGACTGGTTGGTACGTGTGCTGGGCCTGCCTTTCCGCGATGCCCACCATATCACGGGCAGCCTTGTGGCATTGGCGGAAGCAGAAGGATGCGACCTGCCCGATCTGACGCTTGATCAGATGAAAACCACGCATGAAAGCATCACTGAAGATGTTTTCACCGTTTTGACCGTGGAAAACTCCGTTGCATCGCGTACAAGTTACGGAGGCACTGCGCCGGTTCAGGTCCGTGCGCAGGTCGCCCGATGGAGAGAGGTGATCGCATGATCCGTATCGTTTGTGTCCTTTCATTGCTGGCCGTCGCGGCCTGTGGAGCAGATGGTGAGCCTGTGCAACCCCATGCGGGCGTAAACATCGGTGTGGGTGCAGGTGGCGTACATGCAGGTGGTACTGTCGGTGTGAGCCGCGGACCCTTGTCAGTAGGCGTGAGCATCTTCTGATCCATGGCGCCCATTCGCATGATCTACCTTGGCCTTGCCATTTGGGGGGCCATCCATCCGATGTACTATTTCGTCACCTGGTTTCAGACCAACACCTGGGATCTGATGGCCATGGTTGATGCATGGCATGTGAATGCCGCCACAAGCGGGCTGGTTTGGGATCTGACCATTGCGGCCCTCGCCCTGACGTTGTGGATCATTTCGGAAGTGGCGGTGCGCCGAAATTGGATCGCGCTTGTCGCTATTCCTGCAACATTCTGCATTGGCGTCAGTTGCGGTCTGCCGCTTTACCTCTTTTTGCGGTCGCGTTCCGTCACCTGATTGATCCCGGCGCCCGCGCCCGCTAAAGGCGCTTCCTATGGATCATTTTCTGTATCGTGATGGCGTGCTGCACGCCGAGGATGTCCCGGTGGCCGAGATTGCCGCCACCGTGGGCACGCCGTTTTACGTCTATTCGACAGCGACCTTGCTGCGTCACTTCACGTTGTTTGATGATGCGCTGGACGGGATGGAGCATCTGGTGTGCTACGCCATGAAGGCGGCCAGCAATCAGGCGATCCTCAAGACCCTTGCACAAGCTGGCGCTGGCATGGACGTGGTGTCGGGTGGTGAATATGCGCGGGCCAAGGCTGCGGGCGTGCCCGGAAACAAGATCGTTTTTTCCGGCGTGGGTAAGACGGCAGATGAAATTCGCATGGCCCTGACGGGCGGTATTCGCCAATTCAACGTGGAATCCGAGCCCGAGATGGAGGTGCTGAACCGTGTCGCGGGCGAGGTTGGTGTTGTTGCCCCCATCACCATCCGGGTGAACCCGGATGTGGATGCCAAGACCCATGCCAAAATCGCGACCGGCAAATCCGAGAACAAATTTGGTATTCCCATTGCTCGCGCGCGCGAAGTTTATGCCATGGCAGGCGCGATGGACCACATCGAGGTCATTGGGATCGATGTGCATATCGGCAGCCAGTTGACCGATTTGACCCCGTTCGAACTGGCCTATCAGAAGGTGGCCGAGTTAACCGTGCAACTGCGCGAGGACGGGCACGATATCCGCCGCCTGGATCTTGGTGGTGGTTTGGGCATTCCGTATGCCCGGTCAAACGAAGCACCACCGCTGCCCACCGACTATGGCGCGCTGATCAAGCGCACAGTGGGCCATCTGGGCTGCGAGGTCGAGATTGAACCTGGTCGCCTGATTGCGGGCAATGCGGGATTGATGGTGTCAGAGGTTATCTATGTGAAATCTGGTGAGGGCCGTGATTTCCTGATCCTTGATGGGGCGATGAACGACCTGATCCGTCCAGCGATGTACGAGGCACATCACGACATCGTTCCTGTAATCGACCCCGCTCCGGGGACCGAGCAGGCTCCTTATGATATCGTCGGCCCAGTCTGCGAATCCGGGGACACGTTCGCCAAACAGCGCATGATGCCGCCCCTTGCAGCCGGAGACCTTGTCGCCTTCCGATCGGCGGGCGCCTATGGCGCGGTCATGAGCAGTGAGTACAATACAAGGCCGTTGATCCCAGAAGTTTTGGTCAATGGTGATCAATACGCGGTGATCCGCGCACGCCCGACCTTTGACGAAATGATAAATCGCGATACCATTCCTGAGTGGCTCTGACGCGTTCAGGGTCCATTGAGGCTGTTGGCGCTATGGTGCGCCGAGACACCGGCAAGGGACGCGATGAATGGCAAGTTTTTCCAGGCATGACGTTCGGCATGGGCTGAAAGCGTTGCGCTGGCCGCTGGCGTTGACCCGCGCTGGTATGTTTGCCGAGGCCTTCTGGCAAGCGACATGGCCGCTGGCTACCGTCGTGCTGGCGGTTTTGGCGATACTGATGCTGGGTCTACAAGACACGGTCATGGTGGAATTGGTTTGGTTCCTCGGTGTCGTTGCGGCGCTGGCTGGCATTGGCGCGTTGATCTATGCGTTACGCCGGTTCCGCATCCCAACGCGGGAAGCCGCTTTGGTCAGATTGGATGAAACGTTACCGGGTCGTCCCATTCAGGCATTGATGGATGAGCAGGCAATCGGAGACGATGATGCCGCGTCGACGGCCGTGTGGCGGGCACACCAGGCGCGCATGGCGGAACGTGCGGCTGCAGCGCAACCGGTGCCTGCCGATCTACGCATTGCGCGCCGCGATCCATATGCATTGCGTTATGTTGCGGTTCTAATCTTTGCCGTTGCACTGATCTTTGGATCCATCTGGCGCGTTGGGTCGGTGACTGAAATGACACCGGGTGCAGGTAACGGATTGGCCGCTGGCCCTGTCTGGGAAGGGTGGGCGGAGAGCCCTCGCTATACCGGACGCCCCACTGTCTATCTGAACGACATCCCCGAGGGACCTCTTGAAGTACCTGCGGGATCACTGATCACCTTGCGCCTCTATGGCGAGGTTGGCGCGTTGACCGTTGCAGAAACGGTATCGGGCCGTATTGGCGAAGTGCCCCCGGCTTCGGACCCCGAACAGGATTTCACTGTTGTCCAGTCGGGCGAGATTGCGATCAACGGACCAGGTGGGCGGACGTGGGGGGTGACCGTCTTACCTGATGTCCCTCCTGCCATCGCCGTTTTAGGAGCCCCGGAGGCAACCGCGCTTGGCGAGATGACACTGCCCTTTGGTGCATCTGACGATTACGGGGTTGAGGCGGGCGAGGCCCGTTTCTTCTTGGACCTGGATGAAGTGGACCGGCGCCACGGCCTGAGCATCGCGCCCCAGCAACGTCCTGAAATCACCGCCTCATTACCAATGCCGTTCACGGGCAACCGGGCTGAGTTTGAGGAAGCATTGGTCGAGGATTTCTCTGAACATCCTTGGGCCAACTTGCCTATGACGGTTGTTATGACTGCCCTTGATGCTGCAGAACAGCAGTCTGAAACCGAACCGTTCAAGATGGTCCTGCCTGGACGGCGGTTCTTTGATCCGATGGCTGCCTCCATCATTGAACAACGCCGCGATCTTTTGTGGTCGAAAGACAACAGCGCCCGCGTTGCGCAGATACTGCGCGCCGTGGCCCACCGTCCGGACGACGTGTTCCGCCGCGAGGTGGATCAACTGCGCCTGCGCCGCGTCATCACGCGTCTTGAAACACTGGCAAGCTACGGTCTGACGGACGAGCAACAGGAAGATGTTGCGCGCGATATGTGGGACCTTGCCCTCGGGATCGAGGAAGGGGATTTGTCGGACGCTTTGGAGCGTTTGCGCCGTGCCCGAGAACGTCTGGAACAGGCCATGCGCGATGGCGCCAGCCAGGCGGAGATCGAGGAGCTGATGCAAGAGTTGCGTCGGGCAACCGATGACTACATGCAGCAACTGTCCCGTCAGGCAGAGCTGGATCGGCAGGAAAACGACGAGAACCCGCGCGGTCAGCCCCAAAACCAGATGCAAATGACGCAGGACGACATCCAACGCATGATGGACCGCATTCAGGAGCTTATGGAGCAGGGCCGCATGGCCGAAGCTGAACAGGCCCTGCGCGAGTTGCAGGAGATGTTGGAAAACATGCAGGTCACCCAAGGGCAAGGCGGCGAAGGCCAAAGCCCGGGGGAACAGGCCATGGAAGGTTTGGCCGAAACCTTGCGCGAACAACAGGGCTTGAGTGATCAGGCCTTCCGCGACCTGCAAGAGCAGTTCAATCCGAATGCGCAGACTGGTGAAAGTCAGGGCAATGAAGGTCGTGATGGCGGCCAGGGCCGGGGCAACCAGCACAGCCAAGGCGGCGAAGGCCAGGGCGAGCAGGGCACTGAAGAAGGCGGCGGAGACGGCAATGAGCAGGCCGAGGGACAGTCTGAAGGGTCCCTTGCTGATCGTCAGCAGGCGCTGCGAGATGAACTGCGTCGGCAGCAGGGCAACTTGCCTGGCGCTGGCACGCCTGAGGGCGATGACGCGCGCGATGCATTGGATCGTGCAGGCCGCGCCATGGACGGCGCGGAAGAGGCCTTGCGCCAACGGGATTTCGCAGAGGCCATCGACAATCAGTCACAGGCCATGGAAGCGCTACGCGAAGGTATGCGCGCGCTGGGCGAAGCGATGCAGCAGGAACAGCAGAACGCGCAGCAAGGACAGGGCACCAGCGAAAGCGACCGCCGGGCCGAAGCACGTGATCCCTTGGGCCGTGATCCGGGGGCAAATGGTTCTGTGGGTACCGAGGAAGGGTTGCTGCAGGGCGAGGACGTGTACCGCCGCGCCCGCGATCTGCTGGACGAAATTCGCCGCCGATCCGGCGATGGCGAACGTCCTGACGTGGAACTGGACTACCTCAAGCGTCTGCTGGATCGGTTCTAAGGCTCAGTTTTCTTCTGCTGGTGCCGTCAGATTGTCGAGCCAGGTCAGCCCCGCTGCAACCTGTCCATCCAGCCAAACCCGCGCGCTGTCCACCTGCGCCACATACGCACTGAGGAATGGGTCGGCTTGAGGAACAGACCGGGCGATATCCGGTGCAAAGACATAAATCGCGCCAAGGATCACCGCGAGCAGGATCATCAGTGAAAAACCACGACGGAAACCGGATTTGCGTGGTGCAGCTTCTGCCGTGTCGGTTGGCGCATCGGCCGCAGGCGCAGCCTGCCGGTCACCGGTCGACCGAAGAGTCGAGTTGATTTCCTCTATATCCGGCAGCAGGTCACGGCGGGACCCGATAGCGGCCGCCGTCGCCGCCGCTTCCGATACCTGTTCTGGAGGCCCTTCTTCGCCACGCATCCGCGCCATCCGTTCGCGCGCTTCCCGGGCGCGGCGATCTGCATCCGTTTCAGCGCTGTCGAGACCGAGGTCAGGTTGGCTTTCCAGCGCTTCGGCATCGGACGCGCGGGCTTGTGCTTCGATCTCTGCTTCCTGGCGCAGAATGTCGGCGACCGACGAATCCAGTTCGCGCCGCTGCGGTTCGGGCGCGTCTGCGCGTTCTTCGTCCTCGACAGGTTCATCATCGGACGGGCTCAGATCGGCAGGTGCCTCCGCCTCTTCCGGTTCCTCTGGCGCGTGGTCGGGATGATGCTGAAACCAGGTCTGGCCACAGTTCGAACACTGCACATCGCGTCCCTCGGAAGGGATCACGTCATCGACAACCTCGTATTGGGCATCGCAATTGGGACATATCAGCCGCATTTTGGGTCCTGCCTCGGTTTTACTTGTCACCATATGTTGTAGGAATTTTTCAGAAAAGACATAAGTGCGACCACCGCTGTCGGAGCATTCAGATTGAATCCGGCATGGTGCTGAGGCACAACAGGTGCCAAAGGGGCGAGGGCACGCGTGATCGAGCTGGAAAATGTAGCCTACAGCTATGGTGGGGGTGAACTGCTGTCCGATATATCGGTCAAGCTGGCACCTGGGTCTTTTCATTTTCTGACGGGCCCCTCTGGCGCGGGCAAGACCACGCTTCTCAAGCTGTGTTATGGGGCGTTGCTACCCACGGCAGGACATGTGCGCTTGTTCGAGCGTGATGTGCGCAGCCTTGAACGCGATGACGTGGCGACGATCCGACGCAAGGTCGGAGTGGTGCATCAGGACGTGCAGTTTCTGGATCATTTGAACGTATCCGACAACGTCGCCCTGCCTTTGACTGTGTCAGGGCGGCAAGCCGAAGCGGCGAACGGTGATCTGACAGAGCTTATGGCATGGGTTGGGTTGACCCACCGGGCGGATGCGATGCCGCCCGAGTTGTCGGGGGGAGAGCGTCAACGTGCGGCGCTGGCTCGTGCCGTAATCATGTCACCCGACGTCGTGCTCGCGGATGAACCCACTGGCAACGTCGATTGGGAGATGTCGCAACGCTTGCTGACATTGCTGATCGAGTTGAACAGGATGGGCAAAACAGTGCTGTTGGCCACGCACGATCTGTCCCTGATCCGCGCAGCCAAGGCACAGGTACAGGCGCGCGTCCTTCGTATCTCGAACCGGCGGGTGCAGCTTGCGGGGGCCGACCTGTGACTTTTGGCCGGAACACTTTGCGCGCTCTTCTGGTGGGTGATCGGCATGCGGACCGGGTTGTCCCGCCAACAGGCTTTACAGCGCAACTGACTCTGTTTGTTTCGGGCGCGATGGCCTTTCTGGCCGTGTTTGCGCTTGCCCTGTCATTGGCGTCCGGCCGATTGGCCGACCGGTGGGGGCAGGAACTAGCGCGCACGGCAACCATTCGTATCGTAGCACCGGAAGATCAACGGGCGATCCAGACCGCTGCTGCGTTGCAGGTGCTGTCTACAACACCGGGCATCGCGGCGGCGCATGCCCTGACAGATGAAGAACAGCAGGCTCTGCTGGCGCCGTGGTTTGGGCAGGACCTGCCGTTGGACACGCTCCCGATCCCCCGGCTGATCCAGATCGAAGCAACAGATCAGGGGTTCGACGCCACAGGCCTGCGCTTGCGTCTGGCGGTGGAGGTACCGGGTGCCGTTCTGGATGATCATGGCCGTTGGCGCGAACCCCTTGTGTCCGCTGCACGGCGGATGCGCCTTCTTGGGTGGACGGTGGCTTTGCTGATCGTTGGGGCTGTAGCCGCCATGGTGACACTGGCCGCCAACGCCGCACTGGCTGCCAATGCACAGGTCATTGCCGTACTCCGACTCGTAGGAGCGACAGATAGCTATATTGCGAATGCCTTTGTGAGGCGCTTTACGCTGCGGGCCCTGATTGGCTCTGCCGTGGGTGCCATCATCGGCGTGATCGCTGTATGGCTCATGCCTTCGGGTGGAGACACACCCGGCTTCCTCACTGGGCTTGGTTTTACCGGCGCAGGATGGTTGGTGCCCGTCTTTTTGCCCCTCGTTTGCGCGGCAGTTGCCTTGTTCGCCACGGCCTATGCGGCCAGCCGCGCCCTAAGGACCCTCACATAATGCAGATGATCCGTTCAGCCCTGTTTGTGGGCCAGATTTACGTCGCCATGCTGGTGCTCGGCATCGTGTTTGCCCCCTACGCCATCTTCAGCCGCAATGGGGCCTATGCGGCCTGCAAGACCTATTGCAGGTGGGTGTTCTGGACCATGGGTTGGATGGTGGGCATCAAGGGTGAGGTGCGCGGCGATGTCCCGCAGGGCGAGGTGCTGATCGCATCCAAGCACCAATCCTTTCTGGACATCATGCTGATCTTTCATGCCTTGCCCGCAGCCAAGTTTATCATGAAGCGCGAACTGCTCTATGCGCCGATCATTGGCATCTACGCAAAACGGCTGGGGTGCGTTCCAGTGGCACGCGGCAAGCGCGGAGCGGCGATTGCCAAGATGGTGCGGGATGTAGAGGCAGGTCGTGCCAACCCAGGGCAGTTGATCATCTATTCGCAAGGCACGCGCGTGGCACCGGGCGTCAAGGCCCCTTACAAAGTCGGAACCGCCATTCTGTACGAACAGCTTGATCAGCCATGCGTCCCGGTCGCAACAAATGTCGGTCTGTTCTGGCCGCGCAAGGGAATCTCACGCAAGCCCGGTACTGCGATTGTGGAGTTTCTGCCGGTGATGCCCAAGGGCATGACGCGCGATGTGTTCATGACCGAAATTGAGGAAACCGTCGAAGCCAGGTCAGACGCGCTGATGCGCGAAGGAGGGTTTGAGCCCAATGGAGTTCATTGAAGACATTGCGGCGCTTGAAGCGCTTTACGGAACGCCAGGGCAACCATCATTGCGCAAGGTGGCAGACCATCTGACGCCGCTCTACGCCAAGTGGATTGCAGCGTCACGCTTTGTTGTTCTTACGACGGTTGGACCGGACGGCACCGATGGCAGCCCGCGCGGTGATGATGGACCTGTTGTACTTCAGCTTGATCCCAAAACACTGGCGCTTCCGGACTGGCGCGGGAACCAGCGGCTCGATAGCCTGCGCAACATCGTCGAAGACGGCCGCGTATCCTTGATGTTCATGGTGGCTGGTTCGAATACGGTTGTGCGTGTGAATGGTCAGGCGCGGCTGACAGCGGACGAAGGGTTGCGGCAGCGGTTCGAGCAAAAGGGGCGGCATCCGGCCACCGTCATCGTGATCCGCGTAGGTGAGGTTTACACCCAATGCGCGCGCGCTGTGATCCGCGCGGGACTGTGGGCAAGCAACGATGCCGAGGGCCTGCCGACCCCAGGGGAAATCCTTGCAGAAGTGTCCGAAGGGGACGAAGGCGGGGCATCTTATGATGCGGCATGGCCCGAGCGCGCAGCCCGGACCATGTGGTAGCCGTCTTCTGATACAGAAAACGTGCCGGAAACGCTGCCAGTTTCCGGCTCTGCTCGGACCCGTTTTAAGGCAGAAGCACTGCGTCAATGGCGTGGATCACACCGTTCGACGCAAAGATGTCCGGCTGAATGACATTGGCATCATTCACTTTTACGCCTGACCCGAACTTGCCGACGATCCCGTTCACATCCAATGTACCGCCTTGCACGGTTGTCACATTCTGGCGCGTGCCAAGCACGTCACCCGCCGTGATCTGGCCCGGTACAACGTGGTAGGTGAGGATATTGACCAATTGATCTTTGTTTTCCGGCAAGAGCAAGTTGTCGACCGTGCCTGCAGGCAGTGCGGCGAATGCATCATTTGTAGGCGCGAAGACCGTGAAGGGGCCGGGACCTTTCAGCGTATCAACCAATCCTGCTGCCTGTACCGCAGCGACGAGTGTTGAGAAGTTCGGATCGCCAGCCGCGATATCGACGATGTCCGGGTCTTGCGGTTGCGCGCATGCGGCCAGTGTCAACAGGGCAGCGCCGCCCCCGATCAGTTTCAAAGTGCTGCGACGATCCATGATGATGTCCTCTTGTCGTTTGGCAATAATCAATCTGGCCCAATGGGCTGTCTTATCAAAGAGCGTGGTTTGCCAAAAAGGAAATGACGGACATCGTTAAATTCGGCGCGAACGCGCCATGCAGCGGATTTGCTCCGAAGCCGGCTCCGTTCGGTGGCGGATGGTCGCCAGTTTCATGCTTTTGCTGTAAATCTCTGGACGTGTGATCCGGTCCTGTGATCGCGAGTCGACCCAAATGAAAAGGGCCGGTTCCCTAAAACCGACCCTCTTGCATGCGCGCTCGTGGCTCCGAACTCAGCTGTGAATCGCCCCAAGGCCACAAGCCAGCGCCGCCTCGCGCACCGCCTCAGAGTAGGTGGGGTGGGCGTGACAGGTCAGGGCCAGATCTTCGGCCGATGCGCCGAACTCCATCGCCACGCAGACCTCGTGGATCAGGTCACCCGCGCTTGGACCAATGATATGTGCCCCAAGAATACGGTCGGTTTCGGCGTCGGCAAGGATTTTGACAAACCCGTCTGCGGCAAAGTTTGCCTTGGCGCGCCCGTTGCCCATAAAGCTGAACTTGCCCGCCTTGTACTTGCGCCCTTCGGCTTTCAGCATCTCTTCAGTTGCGCCTACATTGGCGACCTCGGGGTGGGTGTAGATCACGCCGGGGATGACACCGTAATTCACGTGCCCATGCTTGCCCGCCACCTGATCGGCGGCGGCCATGCCTTCATCCTCGGCCTTGTGGGCGAGCATTGGCCCCTCGATCACGTCACCGATGGCGTAGATGCCGGGGATGTTGGTCTGCCAATGTGCATCCACCGCGATCTGGCCCCGCTCCGTCATCTTGATCCCCAGCGCGTCCAGACCCAGCCCATCGGTATAGGGCTTGCGGCCTGTGGCGACTAGAACCACGTCTGCGTCAACCTCGTGTTCGCTGTCATCCTTGCGTAACTTGTAGTGAACTTTGGCCTTGTTCTTGGCGACGTCGACCTTTTGAACAGCGGCGCCCATGGTGAAACCCAGACCCTGTTTGGTCATGATTTTCTGGAACTGGCGCTGAACCTCGGCATCCATACCGGGCGTAACCGCGTCCAGGAATTCGATCACTTGCACTTCGGAACCGAGACGTTTGTAGACCGAGCCAAGTTCAAGCCCGATCACGCCCGCACCGATCACCACCATCTTCTTGGGCACCTTGCCCAGCTCCAGCGCGCCAGTTGAGCTGACCACAATTTTTTCGTCGATCTCGACGCCCGGCAGTGTGGCGACATCGGACCCGGAGGCGATGATGATGTTCTTGGCTTCGTGAACCTCGTCGCTCACCTTGACCTTGCCGGCCTCGGGGATGCTGCCCCAGCCCTTGAGCCAATCTACCTTGTTCTTTTTGAACAAGAATTCGACACCCTTGGTGTTCTGACCGATCGTGTCGGTCTTGTATTGCAACATCTGCTTCCAATCGACCGACGGGCTTTTGCCCTTGAGACCCATGGCGGCAAAGTTGTGTTC
>NZ_JBYNDP010000046.1:0-7388 GCF_059783535.1 Tateyamaria sp.
AAGAAGATATCATGGAAGCGGCCCGCATGGTTCTGAACCGCAACGCGTCCGTAACTGGCTGGTTGACCCGCCCGGTTTCCGAGGAGGTGACCCAATGATCCGTTTGTTTGCCGCTCTGACCATTGCCCTGTTCGCCAGCCTGCCGGCGAGGGCTGAGGTTGAGATTACTGAGGTGGTCAGCCCCGGTGGCATCACCGCTTGGCTGGTACAAGAACCGTCGATCCCTTTTATGGCCCTTGAGCTGCGGTTCCGCGGAGGCGCTTCGCTGGATGCACCAGACAAGCGCGGAGCCATCAACCTGATGACCGGCCTTCTGGAAGAGGGGGCTGCCGACCTTGATGCCCGTGCCTTTGCGCGCGAGTTGGAAACGCTGGCGGCGTCTTTTGGTTACGATGTGAGTGACGACAGCTTGGCGGTCTCGGCCCGATTCCTGACGGAGAACCGTGACGAAGCTGTTGAGCTGCTGCGCAAGTCGGTCATTGAGCCGACATTCGGGCAAGAGGCGCTGGACCGTGTTCGGGAACAGGTCCTGACCGGCCTGCGATCCGATGCACAGGACCCCAACGAGATTGCGCGTGCCGCCTTTGACAAGATGGCCTATGGGGATCACCCATACGGGTCGAACCATCGCGGGACGACCGACAGTGTGACAGCGTTGACGCGCGAGGACATGATCGATGCGCACCGTGCCGTTTTTGCCAAGGATCGGCTCTATGTCGGTGCAGTTGGGGACATCACGCCAGAGGAACTGGGACCCCTCCTTGACGAACTCCTGGGCGCACTGCCGGATGAGGGTGCACCGCAGCCCGGTCCCGCAGAAATCCTGATCGAAGGGGGGACGACTGTCGTACCTTTCGACACGCCGCAATCTGTCGCCATCTTTGGGCAAACAGGTATTGAGCAGGACGATCCCGATTTCTTTGCTGCGCGCGTGTTGAACCAGGTGATTGGCGCCGGTGGGTTCGAGAGCCGCCTGATGACTGAGGTGCGTGAGAAGCGCGGGCTGACCTATGGTGTCTACTCATTCCTCGTGCCACAGGACCACGCCGCGACATATCAGGGGCAGGTTGCGTCCGCGAATGATCGGATCGCCGAGGCTGTTTTAGTGATCCGCGACGAGTGGGCGCGCGCCGCTACTGAAGGCGTATCCGAGGAAGAACTGGAGGCCGCCAAGCTCTATGTCACCGGCGCTTATCCTTTGCGCTTTGACGGCAATGCACAGATTGCCCGGATCATGGTGGGCATGCAGATGCTGGGCCTGCCCATCGACTACATCGCGACGCGCAACGACAAGGTAGACGCAGTGACGTTGGAGGATGTGAAGCGCGTGGCAGGCGAGTTGCTGGACCCGGACGGTTTGCATTTTGTTGTCGTGGGTCAGCCGGAAGGTTTGGAAACAACTGTCGCCAATTGAGTGCTGCGCACGCGCGATATGTTTTTTCTGACGAGGGGGCTGTCTGCCCCCTCGAACTCCCCCGAAGGTATTTCTAGCTAGAAGAAGCGTTATTCGCCGTAGGGCACCCAGATGGTTTTGACCTCTGTGGCGGCCTGTAGGAACGCCTTAACCTCACCTTCCGATCCCATCCAGTCGCGCGCCTTGCCATGGTTCACCCACGTGCGTTTCAGGTTGCCCGCGGCTTCCCGTTCGACGGTGGCGGAGAGGTCACTGCCCGAGAAGGACCAGACAGCATCGACATTCAGATGTTTCGCCATATGCGGTGCAAGCTCTTCATGCTTGCCCGTCAGGATGTTCACCACACCTGCAGGAACGTCTGAGGTTTCGAGGACTTGATAAAAGTCCGTTGCAGCCAACGGGAAGGGCTGTGATGCCACCAGCACTGCGCGGTTGCCCATGGCGATGGCTGGGGCCATGAGAGAAACGAGGCCCAGGAGTGGCGCTTCGTCCGGGCATAGCGCGCCAATGATGCCCGTTGGTTCATTCATAGCCAGCGCGACGCCGCGGATTGGTACGCCCTTGGCAGCGCCATCATATTTGTCTGCCCAGGCTGCGTAGGTGAACAGGCGCTGGATGCTTGCCTCGACCTCCTTGTCGCCCGAACGGCCGCCTTGCAGGGTGTTCAGGCGATGTGCAAATTCATCGCCTCGGGCTGCGAGGTTTTCAGCAATGTAGTACAGGATTTGCGCGCGCAGATGACCCGTGGTCTTGGCCCATCCTTTTGCCGCCGAAGCCGCCTCGACAGCGTTGCGCACGTCCTTGCGGTTGGCGAGGCTGGATTGGCCGAGCAATGCGCCGTTCTTGCCGTAGACATTGCGGGAGTACCCGCCGTCGGGACGAGCCTGTTTGCCCCCGATGTATAGTTTGGCAGTCCGGTCCAGCGGATCGTTTGGAGTATCTTCGCCCGTGAAGGCCGCAAGGGGTTTCAGCGCCTTGGGTGGTCCTTTGGGTTTGGTGTAAGCTTGCAAACCTTCCCATCCGCCTTCGCGTCCAAAACCGCTTTCGCGCACGCCGCCAAAGCCTGCGGCCGCGTCAAACAGGTTGGTCGCATTCACCCAGACAACGCCTGCCGCCAGTTTCGGCGCCACGTCCAGCGCGAGGTTAACGTTTTCCGTCCAGAGCGTTGCCGCCAGCCCGTAGCGGGTGTTGTTGGCCAGTTCCACTGCCTCTGATGGAGTGCGGAATGTGGTTGAGACAAGGACGGGGCCGAAGATCTCTTCCTGCATTAGCGGGTCAGCAGTGTTCAGGCCGGTGATGAGGGTCGGTGGATAGTAGCAGCCGGTCGCGGGCAGGGTCGATTGAGGTTGGTAGACCTCTCCGGCACTGTTGCCGCTGACCATTTTTGCGATCGTGTCCAACTGAATCGGGTCGACCACCGCGCCAACATCAATGGATTTGTCCAGTGGATCGCCGATGCGTAGTTTGTCCATTCGCGCGCGCAGCTTTGCATAGAAAGCTTCGGCCACGGGTTCGTGGACGAGTAGGCGCGAGCCTGCGCAACAAACCTGACCCTGGTTGAACCATATGGCGTCAACCAGCCCCTCCACGGCGGAATCCAGATCGGCGTCGTCAAACACGATGTAGGGGGATTTGCCACCCAGTTCGAGCGTCAGCTCTTTGCCCGTACCAGCGGTGGCCTCACGGATGCGACGGCCTACGGCGGTAGAACCGGTGAAGGCGATCTTGTCCACGTCGGCATTTACGATCATCTCGCCCGCCGCGCCATCGCCTGTGACGATGTTGACCACGCCCTTCGGCACGCCTGCCTGACGACAGATGTCAGCGAATAGCAGCGCGGTCAGTGATGTGTATTCGGCTGGTTTCAGGACAACCGTGTTCCCCATGGCGAGGGCGGGTGCGATTTTCCATGCCAGCATCAGCAGCGGGAAATTCCACGGGATGATCTGGCCGCAGACACCAAGGGCCTCGCGGTCGGACAGTTCGGCCTCCATCAGCTGCGCCATGCCTGCGTGGTAGTAGAAATGGCGCTGGGCGAGGGGGATGTCGATGTCGCGGCTTTCCCGGATGGGTTTGCCGTTGTCAAGCGTTTCAAGCACGGCAAAGAGGCGGCTGTGCTTCTGCAAGAGCCGCGCAATGGCATAGAGGATGCGGGCGCGGGCATGACCACCGGATTTGGCCCATTTGGGTTGGGCGGCACGCGCTGCTTTGACGGCTGCATCCACATCGGCTCGCGTCGCTTGCGACAGGGTGGCAAGCACCTCGCCCGTGGCCGGATTCTTGCTTTCAAAGCCGTCCGAAGGATCGGTGAACCGTCCGTTGATGAAGTGCCCAAACCGTGCGCCCTGATCGACGATCCAGGCGAGGGCGTCTCCGGCTGCTTCTGGTGCAGTGCCGTATTCCATGCTCTCGAAAATCTCTTTGACGGTCATCATGTCGTCCTTCGTCTCGATCCGGCTGCTGTTCATTCCGATAGACAGCGATCCGGCATTCTGAAAATTCGGGCTACCCGATCGCGTGGCGGTAACCGGCGGAATAGGCGCCGGTCAGATGGTGTTCCAACTGGCGCTCTATGTCGCCCAGCAGCGAGGATGCGCCAAAGCGGAACAGGTCCGGTTGCAACCAGCGGTCGCCCAACTCTTCCTTGATCAGTGATAGATAGACCAACGCATCCTTGGCCTTCGAAATCCCGCCTGCCGGTTTGTAGCCGACGCGGTAGCCGGTGTGTTCAAAGTAATCACGAATGGCCCGGATCATCACCAGCGTCACGGGCAGGGTCGCGTTCACGCTTTCCTTGCCGGTCGAGGTCTTGATGAAATCCGCACCGGCCATCATGCAGACCAGCGACGCGCGGGCCACGTTGCGCAGGCTGCCCAACTCTCCGGTGGCGAGGATCGCTTTGACGTGGGCGTCACCACACGCCTCACGCATCTCTGCCATTTCGTCATAGAGGGCTTGCCAGTTGCCTTCCAGCACGTGGCGGCGTGAGATGACGATATCGATTTCTTCTGCCCCAACCGCGACGCTTTCGCGAATTTCCTGGATGCGCAGGTGGAAGGGGGACAGGCCCGCCGGGAAGCCCGTCGAGACAGCTGCAACCGGAATGCCGGAGCCTTTCAAGGCGGTCACGGCGGCGGGTATCATCTCGTGATAGACACAGACGGCACCCGTGGTCAGACCGGGCATGCCAAGGGCCTCCAGCATCTCGGCCCGGACGGGTTGGCGCGCCTTGGCGCAAAGCCGGTGCACGCGCCGTTCCGTGTCGTCGCCGGACAGCGTGGTCAGGTCGATGCAGCTGATCGCCTTCAGGAGCCACGCGGCCTGATGATCCTTTTTGATCGACCGGCGCCCCGGCAGCGTCGCGCAGCGCCGCTCGATAGCTGAGGTGTTGGCCTGCACGCGTGCAACCCAATCCAGATCCAGCTTCATGCCGGGATTTCGCGGTTCGGTGACCTGCGGCAGGTGGGTCGTGGGGGTGGTGTCTGTGGTCGTGGTGGTCTGCATCTTCGTGATCCTTCCGGACGGCGACAGAGTCCCGAAGTGGCATGACCGGGCGGTTTTGGCAACCACCACCCCGCTGCACAAGCTCTGCACAAAAAGGCACGGTCGATCTGCACCTGTGCCTGTCACGTTCATCTCAAAGCAAGTGACCAAGAGAGGCAGGACAGTGAAAGCTTTGACGATACCGGGCGTGCCATTGGCAATGCAGCAGGATGGCTGGTGGCTGGATGCACCCGCAGACAAGACTGAACAACGGCGCAAGACGCGGCGCGCTGATGGTGGCAAGGCACTGCTGCTGCTTGCCCTGATTGCTTTGGGCGACGTGCTGGTTTGGGACACCGTGGCAGGGCTCAACATCGCCGTCTTTTTTGGGGCTGTGCTGTTTGCGGGCCTTGGGTTGGCTTGGCCGCGCCTGAGCGGGCGCACGCGCGTCGGCATCGCGGCAGGCGTGGTGCTAAGCCTTTTGCCACTGGTCGAGCTGGTGCAGCCCCTGTCTCTGCTGATCGCCCTTGTCGGCCTTTCCCTTTGCACGGCTGCCCTTGCGGGTGTGTCCCGCTTTGATCTGCTGCGCGGCGCCGCGCGGCTATGGTGGGTTGCCCCGGCGCAGACCTTTAAGGACGGGGCGCAGGGGGCGCGACAGTTGAACGATCTCAATTTGTCCCAGATGGACATGCGTAGCCTGGTGATGACGTGGGGTGTCCCCGCGGGGGCAAGTCTGATTTTTGCCCTGCTCATCCTGGCCGCGAACCCGGTTCTGGACCGTTGGGTGAGCGGCATTACGGCGCTTGAGCTCCCAGCGCCTGATTGGTGGCGCGTGTGGTTCTGGCTTTTTCTGGCGGCGACCATCTGGCCCGCCCTAGTCACTTGGCGAATGCGCGAACGTCTGCGGGCGCGTAAGCCAAAGCGTGCAACGGTGCGGCGTGAGGGCGTGATTAACGCAGGCTCTGTTGCGCGGTCCCTGATTGCGTTCAACGCCATCTTTGCCGTGCAGACCGGGATGGATGCGCTGTTCCTCTATGGCGGCGCTGGTCTGCCCGATGGGGTCAGCCCGGCCGCCTATGCCCATCGTGGTGCTTATCCGCTTCTTGTCACTGCATTGTTGGCGGGGCTTTTTGCCGTGATGGCGCGCCCTTATCTGGCCGGGCGCCCGGTGTTGCGGTGGCTAATGTTGATCTGGTTGGCCCAGACGATGGCTTTGGTCGTGGCGTCGGTCTGGCGTTTGGACATCTATGTCGATGCCTTTGGCCTGACGCGCCTGCGACTGGCTGCATACATCTGGATGGGGTTGGTCGCTGCAGGCCTGTGCATCGTTGTCTGGCAAATCTGGCGGGACAAACCTGCTGCTTGGATGATGATGCGAAGCGGTGTGATGGGGGCGGTGGTTCTTTACCTGTGTGCCTTTGTCAGCTTCGACGCCGCGGTTGCGCGTCATAACCTGAGCCATCCCGTGCACCAGGATATGTTCATGTTGTGCCAGCTGTCCGAAGACGTGATCCCCGCGATGGCATCGACCTTTGGGTACAACTGGCAAGCGGCCTGTGTATCGGAATACATGCAACCGCATCTCTTCCAGCCGGATGACTGGCGCGAATGGGGCTTTCGCAACTGGCGGACGCGCAATAGCCTTGCGTCCATGTTGACTGATCCTGCAATGCCATGACCAAGACGCACCTGTTGGTGGTCGATGACGACCCACATATCCGGTCTGTTCTGCGTATTGCCTTGCAACAGGCTGGTCACGCCGTGGATGAAGCGGGCGATGGGATCGAGGGGCTGACCAAGGCGCGGTCCGGGCGATATGACCTGATCGTTTTGGACATAGGCCTGCCCGAGATGGATGGATTGGCCGTCTGCCGAACCCTGCGCGAAACAGACCAGACACCGGTTCTGTTCCTGACCGCCCGCGAAGACGAGATTGACCGGGTTCTTGGGTTCGAACTGGGCGGCGATGACTATGTCACCAAGCCTTTTTCCCCGCGCGAGCTGGTGGCGCGGATCGGGGCGATCCTGAAGCGGGCGCGCCCCGTTGCCGCCCCTGCATTGACGCGCGGTGTCCTGCGTGTCGATCCGGCACGGCATCTGTGCGAGGTCAACGGTGCGCCACTGACCCTCACGGCGCGTGAGATGGAGATATTGGCCCACCTCATGGCCCATCCTGACCGGGTGTCGGCGCGACCAGCCCTTGTGGATGCGCTCTATGGCGTGGGTGGGCAGGTCAGCGACAGGACACTGGACAGCCATTTGCGCAACCTGCGCTCCAAGCTGGCAGCGGCGGGATGTCGTGATGCAATCGAGACGGTGCATGGCATCGGTATTCGGATGGGGCCATGCGCAGGATCATAAAGAAATGGCGCCCACCCCTCGCCTTTGTGCTTGGGGGAACACTGGCGGCGGTGCTGACCCTGCCGATCCTAGGCATCGTCAACCTGCGCCTGTGGGGCAACGTGCTGGGGTGGGGAGAGGCGGCATGGCT
>NZ_JBYNDP010000046.1:7488-28090 GCF_059783535.1 Tateyamaria sp.
TCGTCAACCTGCGCCTGTGGGGCAACGTGCTGGGGTGGGGAGAGGCGGCATGGCTGATTGCCTGGATTGCGATTGTCGCGACAGCCGTGTTGGGGTTCTTGCTGTGGCGTTTGGTGCTACGCCCCGTCTGGGCGTTGGATCGTTATGCGCAAGAAGTGCGACGGGGAGCGCGGCCAGACGCGCCTACGCATCTTGGGACGCCCGAATTCATGGGTCTTGCCGCCAGCGTCATGGGCATGGGGGACAGCCTGCAAAGCCGTGCAGACAGTTTGCAAGTCTATGCGGATCACGTGACGCATGAATTGAAGTCACCGTTGACTGCAATCAGGGGTGCTTCGGAACTGCTGCAAGCTGGTGCGAGAGGTGAGGATGCCGAGGCATTGAACACGACAATCACCGATGCTGCGGCCCGCATGCAGAACCTTCTTGATGATCTGGCGCGACATGCGCGGGCAGCGGCATCCACGGGGCCGGGGGCCGTACGCGTGTCGGATGCGGTCGAGAACTTAGAAACCGGTGTGGCGCTGAGCGTTGAAGCAGATGGTGTCCTGCCAATAAGTGCGGATGATCTGAGGACGATCCTGACCCAGCTTGCCAGCAATGCGGCAGCTCATGGTGCGAACCGGCTGTCGCTGCGCGTGTCGGGTGCCGGACTGGATGTTTGGGATGATGGCCCGGGCGTCAGTCCGGGGAACCGGGATCGCATCTTTGATCCGTTTTTTACAACACGCCGCGAGGAGGGTGGCACCGGCATGGGACTGAGTATCGTGCGTAGCCTTGTGCAGGCACGCGGCGGACAGATCGCGTTGGAGGAAAGTGGCGAAGGCGCTCGGTTTTTAATCACGTTCGAGTGAGAGTGCCGTCCTATCCCGGCACGTTATTGCGAGTCATTCTCATTCTTATTGACTTCTTGAGAATGATTCTCATATTCACTCTTATGAGACAGAAAAACCGTTTCCCGCTCTCTCGTCGTGCTTTGCTGGCTGGTCTAGGCGCATTAGCTGTCACCCCCGCATATGCAGCATCCTCACCTCTCAACATCGTGGCCACGACCGGTATGATTGCTGATATGGCCCGGTCGGTTGGCGGTGATCAGGCGGTGGTCAAAGGCTTGATGGGAGCGGGCGTTGATCCGCACGCTTATCGCCAGACCCGCAGCGACATTGTTGCGATGACCCGAGCTGACGCGGTGCTGTGGCATGGGTTGTACCTTGAGGCGCAGATGGAGGATTTCTTTCTTGATCTGAGCCGCAAGAATGCAGTGCATGCTATCGCGGCGACATTGGATCCTGCTCTGCTGGTGGCGCACGAGGACTATGAGGGCCGTTTTGATCCGCATGTCTGGATGGACCCGGACCTGTGGGTGCAATGTGTACCTGCGGTGGTTGATGCGCTGTCTGATCTGCGTCCTGACGCCCGCGGCATGTTTGAGGCGAATGCAGCTTCATTCGTATCCGAGGCGCAGGCACTGTCTGTCTATGCTCGAGATTTGCTGACAAGTGTTCCCGCAGAACGCCGCGTGCTGCTGACGGCTCACGATGCTTTTGGCTATTTTGGCGCTGCCTATGATTTTGAGGTGATGGGCATTCAAGGGATTTCAACCGAAAGCGAAGCTGGTCTGAACCGCATCGGAGAGCTGGTCGATCTTCTGGTTGAACGTCAGTTGCCTGCCGTGTTCGTCGAAACGTCCGTGTCTGATCGCAACGTCCGTGCGCTGGTCGAAGGCGCCGCGGCGCAGGGGCATGAGGTGAATATTGGCGGATCGCTCTTCAGTGATGCCATGGGTCCGGACGGCACCTATGAAGGCACCTGGCTGGGCATGATCGACCACAACGTGACAACCATTGCCCGTGCTTTGGGCATTGATACGCCCGCCGGTGGACGGCTGGGCAAGCTGAAGGCTGCTGCATGAATATTGCCCTTGTAACCTCGCGGGATACTGACCTAGCCACGCGCGCAGCGAGCCCGCTGGCGGTGCGCGGGATGACGGTGTCCTACGGTCAGACGCCTGCGATCTTCTCGGTCGACATGACCCTGCGGGCAGGTGCGATGACGGCCATTGTGGGGCCAAACGGCGCGGGCAAGTCCACTCTGCTCAAGGCAGCCTTGGGTGTGATCACCCCTCTGGCCGGGTCGGTGACGGTGTTTGGTGAACCGATGGCAGAGATGCGAGACCGGATCGCCTATGTCCCACAACGGGCCAGCGTGGATTGGGATTTCCCGGTGCGCGTGATTGATGTCGTGATGATGGGCATGTACCGCAAGCTGGGCTTGCTGGGCCGGGTTCTTGGGCAACACAAGGCGCTGGCGCGGGACTGTCTGGATCGCGTCGGCATGGCCGACTTTGCGCATCGCCAGATCGGGCAACTCTCTGGCGGTCAGCAGCAGCGCGTGTTCCTGGCGCGTGCGCTGGCGCAAGAGGCAGATATCTATGTTCTGGATGAACCTTTTGCCGGAGTAGATGCCGCCACTGAGAAAGCGATTATCGCAGTTCTGCAAGGGCTTCGAGATGAGGGTAAGACCGTACTCGCGGTGCATCACGATCTGGCAACCGTGCCGGATTATTTCGACGATGTGCTTCTGCTGAACACACAGGTGGTGGCTGCCGGACCCGTGGCCGAGGCGTTTACCGAGGGCAACCTGCAATCCGCCTATGGCGGTCGTCTGACCACGGCACGGGCTGATCCGGAAAGCGTGGCGGGCTAGGCCATGCTGGCCGACGCGCTGCTTTTGCAGCTGGGCTACAACGCCACGCTTGTGACCATTGGGGCGGCCCTTTTGGGTATCGCTTCCGGCGTGGCGGGCACTTTCCTGTTTCTGCGCAAACGCGCCCTGGTCAGCGACGCGATTTCTCATGCCACTTTGCCCGGTGTCGGGTTGGCTTTCGTCGCCATGGTGGCGATGGGAGGCGAGGGGCGGTCGCTCTTCGGATTGTTGCTAGGGGCTGGGGTGTCAGCCGCTTTCGGACTGCTGTGCGTGCAATGGCTGTCGGACCGGACCCGATTGGGCGAAGACGCGGCCATTGGTGCTGTTTTGTCAGTGTTTTTTGGCTTTGGCATTGTCATCCTGACGGTCATCCAGACCATGAATGCAGGGCGACAGGCAGGGCTTGAAGGGTTCTTGCTGGGCTCGACCGCCGGCATGTTGCGCAGTGATGCGATCCTGTTGGCTGTCTCCGCTGCACTCGTGCTGGCGCTGGTCCTGATCTTACGCAGACCGCTGGGGCTGGCGGCCTTTGATCCGGGTTATGCTGAGGCGACAGGATGGTCGCTGCCGCGCATTGATCTGGCGATGATGGGGATCGTGCTGGTGGTGACTGTCGTGGGCCTCAAGGTTGTTGGGCTGATCCTGATCGTTGCGCTGTTGATCGTACCCCCTGTGACGGCCCGTTTCTGGACGGAACGGGCGGATCATGTGGTGATCATCGCAGCGGTGGTTGGAGGCGTGTCAGGCTATGTTGGTGCGGCAGGTTCGGCTGTTTCTCCAGCATTGCCGACAGGGCCAATCGTTGTATTGGTCGGCTTTGCCATCTTCCTGTTTTCCCTTCTATTTTCGCCGCGTCGTGGCGTGCTGGCCTCACTGCTTACACACCTTCGCTATCAGCGCAGGGTGCATGTCCGGCAGGGATTGTTGGCGCTGGCGCAGGGACAGCCAATCTACGAGGTGTTGACGCACCGCTTGCTGGTACGCGGAGGACTGATGCTACCCGATGGAGTGCCCACACCAGAGGGGCAGGCGGCGGCGTCGAAAGCGCTGCTGGATGAGACGCGGTGGGCCATTGTGCGGGGGGATCAGGCTTATGCCCTGGCGGCAACGCGATACGATGGTTTGACGCCGATCGAGGATGTCTTGACCCAGGATCAACTGACTGAAATCGATGGGAAAATCGGTGCGCCGCAGGTGGTGGCGTGATGGGGGCGGAGTTCGTTGCACTGTCCCTGCCTCCCATGGTGATTGGTGTGTTGGTAGCCGTGGCTTGCGCACTGCCGGGGAGCTTTCTGCTGTTGCGTCGACAGGCATTGATTGGCGATGCAATAAGCCATGTGGTGCTGCCGGGGATCGTTGTGGCATTTCTTGTCACAGGCATGGTGGCAACGGGTCCGATGCTGCTGGGCGCGGCTGCGGCTGCGGTGATTGCGGTGATTGCAATTGAGGCCGTGCGCCGTCTGGGCCGGATCGAGGCCGGGGCTGCTATGGGTGTTATTTTCACTGCCATGTTCGCAGGCGGGGTGCTGCTGTTGGAGCAGTCGGATACCTCCAATGTGCACCTGGACGTGGAACATGCGCTGTACGGAAATCTTGAGAGCCTGATCTGGCTGGATGCGACGGGGTGGGCCTCGTTGCTGGACCCGGCGGCGCTGGCTGGACTGCCTGTGGAACTACCGCGGATGCTGTTGGCGCTTGTTGTTATCCTGCTGTTTTTAGGAGTTTTCTGGCGACCGTTGGCGCTGTCCACCTTTGACGAAGAGTTTGCCCGCGGCCTTGGTATTCGCACCGGCCCTTTGGGTCTGGCGCTAGTGATCATGTCTGCCATCGCTGCCGTCGCGGCCTTTGATGCGGTGGGCTCGATCATCGTGATTGCCATGTTCATCTGCCCGCCTGCAGCGGCGCGGATGATGACAAACCGGTTGGGTCATCAGGTGGCGTGGTCGGTGCTGTTTGCGGCGCTGGCTGCGGTGCTGGGATATGTGCTGGCGGGGTATGGGCCGCTTTTGATCGGGGCGAACGCGTCGGTTAGCGCGGCTGGGATGATTGCGACCGTATCGGGCATCATTCTGGGCCTCGCCGCCATCGCCGGGCCGCACCGGACGCGCAACGGTTAACGGCTGAAACGGACGCAAAGTCGTCCAACCACGCATTAACGCCTTATTCTGTTGGAAAAAGCGGCTGCCACCCCCCGTGCAGCATCCGTACACCCCCTGTGCACCCCTTCGATGCCGTATGGCTTGATTTCGCGTGGTTAACGGGGCGTCCGGTGCTGAACGTTAACAGACCATAAATGCCCGCCCACCTGGGATGGCGGGCGCAGCGTTGTTTGCAAAACGGGATTAGCCGTATTGATGTCGTGCCGGCGTCCAGCGGTAGCCATCGCCTTTGGTTTCGAGATACCCAACCCCCGGCAGCGCGATATGTGATCCGCCGATCATCATGCCATCCGTGGCGATCATATCCATGGTTTTGAGCCGCGTTTCGCGCGCTTGATCCTGATCGGTGTCAAAGCCAATCGTCACCGCGGGCATGGCGAGTTGTACGGCGGGCACGTGTAGAAGATCTGCGACGATCAACAACGCGTCGCCATCACTTTCCAGCATCAGCCCGGTGTGGCCAACGGTGTGGCCAGGCAGCGGCACGGTGGTCAGACCGGGCGCGAGCGTCTCTTCTCCGGCGCCGAAGGTTTCGACCCGCTCGCCAAAGCTGGCGAGGGAGGTGCGTGCCAGATCAAAGGCTGATTTGAACGCGTCTGGGGCCTGGGCCTGAATGTCTTCGTTGGTCCAGAAATCGACGTCGGCACTGGCGACATGGAGGGTCGCGTTTGTGAACGGATTGCCGCCCTCAGCCACCGTGCCGCCAATGTGGTCGCCGTGCATGTGGGTGAAAATGACCGTGTCGATGGAGGCCGGATCGACGCCCAAGGCTTCCATGACCGAGGGCAGTTTGCCAAGCGTTGGCCCAAAGAGTGAGGCCGTGCCAGTGTCCACCAAGATCCGGCGATCACCGATATCGATCAGGAATGCGTTCACGGCACTGGGATGCCCTTCCGTTCCGATATTCGCCTGATCAAGGAGTGTTGCAAACTCTTCGGGTGTGACGCCGACCAGCGCTTCGGCTCCAATAGAGATGAACCCGTCAGACAGCACGTGCACGGTGGCAGAGCCCACAGTATAGCGCCGCGCGGCCACGAGTCCTGCGGCACCTGCCGGGGCCACGGACCACCCCATGGAGGCCAAGGCCGTTGCCATTCCGGCACCAAGTACAAATTCGCGTCTCTGCATGGAAATTCTCCCGATATTTGGAAAGACCCAAGTTGGGTCATGCAAAGCGTAGCAGCAATCGGAATGGTTGTGCAGCGGAGTTGCATCACCACGGCGTGATACTGCCATGTGCTGTCAACAGGGCCGATCAGCTGCCGCGATAGGTCGAATAGCCGTAGGGCGACAGCAACAGCGGCACGTGGTAGTGCGCCTCGTCATCCGTGATCCCAAAGCGGATCGGGATCTGGTCGAGGAACTTGACCTCGTCCGTGCTGAGCCCGTGTTGATCAAGGTAATCGCCGCAGAAAAAGATCAGCTCGTAATGGCCCTGTTTCATCTTGCCTTGTGGCAGGATCGGACTGTCGGTGCGGCCATCGGCATTTGTCTCGGCCTCGGCGATCTTTTTGTGGCTGTTGCCGGACACGCGATAGAGCGCGATCTTGATGCCTGCTGCGGGGACGCCCCGCGCAGTGTCGAGGACATGGGTGGTGAGGTATCCGGCTGCCATTGCATCCTGCCTTGTTTGGTCGCAAGTTGGAGGCATCTCACCTTGATTGTCTGGGGAAGTCCATGGCCGAGTTGCCACCGCGGTATCCGCGCGATTTTCATGGCCACGGGGCCGATAGACCGGATGCGGCGTGGCCGGGCGGCGCGCGCATCGCGGTGTCCTTTGTTCTGAACTACGAGGAAGGGGGCGAGAATTGCCTGCTGCATGGCGATGCGGCGTCAGAGGCGTTTTTGTCCGAAATTGTGGGTGCGGCTGCGTGGCCCGGGCAGCGGCATTGGAACATGGAGTCCATTTACGACTACGGCGCGCGCGCCGGATTCTGGCGGTTGCATCGCTTGTTCACCGAGGCGCGCGTGCCGGTGACCGTCTATGGCGTGGCGACCGCCTTGGCCCGTTCGCCTGCGCAGGTCGAGGCGATGCAGGACGCCGATTGGGAGATCGCGTCGCACGGGCTGAAATGGATCGACTACAAGGATCATTCAGTCGAGGACGAGGCGGCGGATATGGATGCCGCCATTGCGCTGCACACGCAAGTGACAGGGCAGCGCCCACGTGGCTGGTACACGGGCCGGTGTTCGGAGAACACGGTCTGGTTGGCGGCCGAGCGGGGCATGGACTGGATCAGCGACACCTATGATGACGATTTGCCTTATTGGGCGCGGGTGGGTGCGCGGGATCAACTGATTTTGCCCTACACGCTTGATTGCAACGACATGCGCTTTGCCACGCCGCAGGGATTTAATGCGGGTGACCAGTTCTTTGCCTACCTGCGGGATACCTTCGATGCGCTCTATGCCGAAGGGGCGGCGGGACGGCCCGCGATGATGTCCATTGGCCTGCACTGTCGCCTTGTCGGGCGGCCCGGTCGGGTGCAGGCGCTGCGCCGCTTCATCGAATACGTTCAGGGGCACGAGGGCGTTTGGTGTGCCCGGCGGCAGGATATTGCGGCGCATTGGGCCGAGGTTCATCCGCCCAAGCCTGAACGCGGGTGGATTCATCTGGATCGCGCCGCGTTTGTCGAGGCGTTTGGCGGTGTGTTCGAGCATTCGCCCTGGATTGCCGAAGGGGCCTTTGCGCTTGAACTTGGACCTGCCCATGACACCCCGCAGGGGCTGCACAATGCGCTCTGCCGGGTGTTTCGAGCGGCGTCGGAGGACAAGCGGTTGGATGTCTTGCGCGCGCATCCCGATCTGGCAGGTAAGCTGGCCGCGGCCAAGCGTTTGACGGCAGAGAGCACCGAAGAACAGGCAAGTGCGGGTTTGGATGCGCTAACAGACGAGGAACGCAGCAGTTTTGAGCGGCTCAATGTCGGCTACACCGAAAAGCACGGCTTTCCCTTCATCATCGCGGTCAAAGATCACGACAAGGCCGGCATTTTGCGGGCCTTTGAGCGGCGGATTGGCAATGAAACGGATGTTGAGGTGGCGGAGGCCTGCCGCCAGGTTGAACGCATTGCGCGGTTGCGGCTGGAGGCGATGGAATGACCTATGCCTTTCCCCCCGGCGGCTTGCCCAGCCAGAACGAGCACCCGGAAAGCACGGCCATCTTCACCGAAGCCTATGCTGTTATCCCCGCCTCGGTTCAGCGGGATATCGTCACCTCTTTCCTGCCGGGATGGGATGGCACGCGGGCCTGGATTCTGGCGCGGCCACTCAGCGGATTTGCTGAGACCTTTGCCCAATATGCGGTGGAACTGGCCCCGGAAGGCGGCAGCAACGCCCCAGAGCCCGACATGGATGCGCAAGCCATTCTGTTCGTGGCCCACGGCACGGCCCACCTAACGCTGGGCGCAGACCTGTATGAACTGCGCCCCGGCAGCTTTGCCTATATCCCACCGGGGGCGCGGTGGACGTTGTGGAACCGATCGGATCAAGTCTGCGGCGTGCACTGGATCCGCAAGAAATATGTCGGGGCCGAGGGGCTGAGCCTGCCCGAACCGGTGATAACCCACGACCTCGATGTACCGCCCGCGCCGATGCCCGACTGCGGCGATCTTTGGGCCACGCAGCGGTTTCTGGACCCGCTGGATCTGCGCTACGATTGCCACGTGAACATCGTGAACTTCCAGCCGGGCGGGCGCATCCCCTTTGCCGAGACGCATGTGATGGAGCATGGGCTCTATGTGCTGGAGGGTACGGCGGAATACCTGTTGAACAAGGATTGGGTGGCTGTTGGCCCCGGCGACTTCATGTGGCTGCGCGCCTTCTGCCCGCAGGCCTGTATCGCGACGGGCGACGGGCCGTTCCGCTATCTGCTCTACAAGGACGTGAACCGGCATGTCCCGCTCTGAGATCAAGGCGCAGCCCCTGACGGCAGAGGCCTTTGCCCTATTCGGTGATGTGCTGGATTGCACGGGTGAGCCCGACAAGATCATCAATGGAGGTATGTGCGGGCGCTATCACGACCGGGCGCAACTGGACTTTGGCGATGGCCAGGCAGGGATCAGCCTGTTCAACGCCGAACCGCGCAGCATGCCCTACTTGCTGGACCTGCTCGAGCGGCACCCGGACGGATCGCAATGCTTCGTGCCGATGTCAGAACACCCGTTTCTGGTGATCGTCGCCCCGGATGAAGGCGGCACACCCGGCACCCCACAGGCCTTCCTCACGGCCCCAGGCCAGGCGATCAACTTCCATCGCGGGACGTGGCATGGTGTTCTCACGCCCTTGCACGCACCGGGCCTCTTTGCTGTGATTGACCGGATCGGAGAAGGTGCCAACCTCGAAGAAGTGCACCTCGATCCGCCCTACACCATTTCTTCTGGCTGAAAATACCTCGGGGGAGCCGAAGGCGGGGGCAGAGCCCCAAGTAAATAATGTCGTCGCCGCAAGGCGGACTTTGGATCACGTCGGGTTGCGTTCGGCCCAGCCGGCAAAGGCTTTTTCCAACGCTACTACGACGTAGTAGAGGACGATCCCCATCAGCGCCAAAGCGATGAGAACTGCAAACATCAGCGGGTAATCTGCACTGATCTTGCCGCTGTCGAACAGGTGACCAAGGCCGCGGCCGTGGGGTTCCACGATCTCCATCAGGTTGGTACCGATGAAGGCGAGCGTGACGGCGACTTTCAGGGCGCCGAAGAACTCGGGCAGCGTTTTGGGCAGGGCGATTTTCCAGAAAATCGTAAACTTGGATGCGCCGAGGGAGGCGAGGATGTCGCGGTATTCGGGTTCGAGTGTCGACAGGCCGATACTGACCGACACGGCGATGGGGAAGAAGGAGATCAGGAACGCGATCAGGATCGTGTTCATGTCGTGCTGGCCGACGAACATCAGGGCGATGATGGGCACCACTGTCGCCTTCGGAATTGCGTTGAAGCCCACCAGCAAAGGATAGAGCGCGTCGCGCATTGTACGCGACAGACCCATGATCATGCCGAGGAAGACGCCGAAGACGACCGATAGCAGAAGGCCCACAACGGTGCGCCACAGCGTGTCCCAACCATACTCCAGAAACAGGCCTCGGAACTTCCAGAAGGCGGGCCAGATGTCGGAGGGCGAGGCCATTTTGTAGTTGGGCCAGCCGTTGACCCAGACGAGCCATTCCCAGAACAGGCCAAAAAGGATGAGGGCGGCGAGCGGCACGCCGATCTGGCGGAGGGTCATGCGGCGTCCCTTCCTTGGGCGATGCGGATTTGCTGGCGTAGAATGTTTAGCGCATCAGCGCTTTCGGGCGTGTATAGCATTTCGATGTCCCGCTCGCCTTGCAGGTGGACATGCATGACATACTGCGTCTTGGCGGGGCGACCGGACAGGACGATGACTTGATCGGCAAGGAAGATCGACTCGCGCAGGTCGTGGGTGATCAGGACGCCGGTAAAGGGTTCCTCGGCCTTGACCTTGTGCATGGTCTGCCAGAGGTCTTCGCGGGTGAAGGCATCGAGCGCGCCGAAGGGTTCGTCGAGGATCAGCACCTCGGGCTTGTGCACGATGGAGCGGCAAAGCGAGGCGCGTTGGCGCATCCCGCCGGACAGCTCTGACGGGCGTTTGTCTTCGAAACCGGACAAGCCGACGAGGTCGAGCAGGTGCCGCGCGCGTTCCTCCTGTTCGCGTTTGGACATACCGGTCGAGACGATTTCAAGCGGCAGCATCACGTTCTGCAGTATGGTTCGCCATTCGAGCAGAACAGGGTTCTGGAAGGCCATACCGACAGTGGATTTGGGGCCTTTGACCAGGTCGCCGTGCAACCAGACCTCGCCCTCGTCCGGCTTCATCAGCCCGGCGACCAGCCGTGTCAGGGTGGACTTGCCGCAGCCAGAGGGGCCGACGACGGCGGCAAAGCCGCCTTCGGGCACGGACAGTTCCAGTCCGTCCAGCACCGGCAGCGGGCCGGACGGGGTTTTGTAGGCGTGGCGCACGCCCTTGATGTCGATGAGATTGCTCATAGGGGCGTGCGCTGTCTTCTTACTGGAGTTTCCGAGCGTCTGCGGCGGGCAGATACGCGTCGGTGAAGTACAGGCTGGCGTCAGGCGCGTTCTGGAACTCGTAGGTTTCGGCCAATTGCTCCAGCGCCGTCGCCATGCGGGCGGAATCCACTGCACCCATGCCGTTTGCCTCAACCGCGTCCGTCAGCACGTTGGCGTCGATGGCCAGTTGCAGGCGACGTTCCTCCAGCGCTGCGTCGGCGGCGGGGTTGCGCTCGACCAGGCTCTCAATTGCCTTGGCCGGGTCTGCGATAGCATCTTTCCAACCGGCGGCGACGGCGGTCAGGAAGCCTGTCACAATCTCGGGGTTGGCGGTAGCGAAGTCGGTGTTGGCGATGATCGCGTTGCCGTAGAGCTCAAGCCCATAGTCGGCCATCAGGATGGTCGAAATGTCGTCTTCCGGCACGCCGAGGCGCACGAGGTTCAGGAAGGACGAGAAGGAAAAGCCGGTGACGGCGGCCACGTTGCCTTCGGCCAGCATCGGTTCGCGCGTGGGGAAGCCGACGGGTTCAACCGTGATCTTGTCCACGTCGAGGCTGTTTGCGGTGGCAAAGGCCGGGAACTGTGCCCATGCGCCATCGGGGGGCGGGGCGCCTAGCACTTTCCCTTCGAGGTCCTTGGGCTCGGACACACCCAGCGACTTGCGGCCGACGACGGCGAAGGGTGGTTTGTCATAGACCATCATCACGGCGGTCACGGGCGCGCCGGGGTTCTGGTCGAGGAATTTGACGAGGCTGTTGATGTCGGCAAAGCCCATGGGGAACGCGCCTGAAGCCACTTTCGGGATCGCGTCGAGCGAGCCTTGGCCTGCCGAGATTTCCACGTTCAGGTCGGCGGCACCAAAGTGACCGTTGTCGATGGCGGCGAAATAGGGGGCGGATGGCCCTTCGAATTTCCAGTCGAGTGCAAAGGGCACTTGTGTTTCGGCCATGGCGGCGCCCGCCAGTGCGGCGGTCGCAGCAAAGGCGGCGAGGGTACGTTTGAGCATAGGTTTCTCCCAGGTGGTGACCGCGTGACGTTAGGGGCTGGTGTTCCGGGACGGAACGGATGGCCCCGCGCCACGTCGTTTTCTCTGGGCCGAGACTGTGCGGTGTGCTGAAAAATTATGCAAATGCTTTCGATCTGCATTGTGCGGGCGTTCGGTTCATGGCCTTGTGGTGGTGAACCCAGAGGGAGGCCCGAGATGAAAGACGACAATTTCCTGCGCGCCAACAATGCCCGCCACATGTGGCACCCGATGGGCCATCCGGGCGAGGCGATGGCCCATGCGCCGACCATCATCACCGGTGCCGAAGGGTCTGTGATCGAGGATATTGACGGCCACAAGACCGTCGATGCTGTTGGGGGGCTGTGGTGCGTGAACCTTGGCTATTCCAACGATGCCGTGAAAGACGCGATTGCCAAGCAACTTTATGATCTGCCCTACTATTCCGCCTTCTTTGGTACGTCGAACCCGACGGCGATTGAAGCGTCCTATGCCGTGCGCTCGTTCTTTGAGGCGGATGGCATGGCGCGGGTGTTCTTTACGTCGGGCGGGTCGGATTCGGTTGAGACATGCCTGCGTCTGGCGCGTCAGTATCATCGCATCAAGGGCGAGCCGGGGCGGACCAAGTTCTTGTCGTTGAAGAAGGGCTATCATGGCACGCATTTTGGGGGTGCGTCGGTCAACGGAAACAACCGGTTCCGCGTGGCCTATGAGCCGCTGATGCCGGGCTGTTTCCACCTGCCATCGCCCTATCCCTATCGCAATCCGTTTGATGAAACGGATCCGGCGACGCTGGCCCAGAATGTCGCTGCGGCGATGGAGGATGAGATCCAGTTTCAAGGGCCGGGCAGCATTGCCGCATTTATCATGGAGCCCATTCAGGGCGCTGGCGGTGTCATCGTTCCGCACAAGACCTTCATGCCGCTGATGCGCGAGATTTGTGATCGACACGGCATCCTGATGATCGCGGACGAAGTGATCACAGGTTTTGGCCGCACGGGTGATTGGAGCGGGTCGCGCCACTGGGGTGTGAAGCCTGACATGATGAGCTGTGCCAAAGGCATCACCTCGGGTTACTTCCCCGTAGGTGCTGCGCTAATGAGTGAGGCGGTGGCCGACGTTTTCGAAAAGGCAGATGCAGATGGCGCGATTTTCCATGGCTACACCTACTCGGCGCATCCAGTGGGGGCCGCGGCAGTGACGGCCTGTTTGGAGGAGACGCTGCGCCTTGATACCAAGGCAAATGCAGGTCCGCGCGGCACGCAGTTGTACGAGGGCTGCGTGGCCTTGATGGAGAAATACGACGTTGTCGGTGATGTCCGTGGTGGGCACGGGTTGATGACGGGTGTGGAACTGGTCAGCGACCGGGCGTCCAAGACCCCGCTGGACGCGGAGGCGATGAAGCGCATGCACAAGGCCACCTATGAAGCTGGTGCGATGGTGCGGATCGGGGGCAACAACATCATGATGTCGCCCCCGCTGGTGGTGACAGAGGATGAGATTGCTCAAGTGCTGAGCGCATTGGATGCGGGGCTGGCAGCGGTTTGATCAGCCCTGGCTAGAGTTGTCTGGCAGGTGATGAAGGTCTGGTTTGGGCCAAAATTGGGCATTGGTTAAATCCACCTACATGCCGCTTTGAAAGGTAATCAATAAACGCTGTCGAAATGCGTCGAATTTTTTGCGTTGGAAATCGGTCTTAGAGTATCGCTCACGTGTGATGCTCAACCAGTCAATTAGTAACCTTGCTCGGATACTGAAATCCAATACATCCAGATTTATCGGGTGGCGGTACAATTTGAAGAACATTTCTTTATTGTATTTTAGAATACCACTCCGGTCGACATCAATTGATTCACCATTGCGGAACACGTCGATTTTCAAAAAATCAACTATGTCATAGATTGCAAGTTTTTCCTTCGCTTCCGTGAAGTCTAACCCATAGACGTGTCCTGCATCTATTATGAGATTGCGGCCATGGAAATCACCGTTGGAAAAGACTTTCAAGTCACTGACACCATCGATCTTCAGAGCATCCTGGTGCAGTTGTTCTATCATTGGCTCATATTCTTCAGGCAAGGCCTGAGGGGTCGATGAGCTCGTGATCGCGGCCAAATTTTCAAACATCCATTGGTACCAAAAACGCTCTTGCGTTGGTTCCGCAAAACTGTGCAGCACATGCAACCACTCACCTGACCTGCGGTAGATTTGACCAGCGCGATTGTCTTGTTCAAGTTCGCGGATTGCGTCCGTTGCAGTTTTTCGACCAATGTATTCCGTAACAAAAAACTTCCCGCCCGGAGAAAGGTAAACAGGTTTGACTACTGAAACACGTTTGTGTGGTTCGAAGTGAGGATGAAGGCGAGACAGAACCTCGTACTCATTTTTTAATCGATTGGTTTTGTGGGATGTTAAGTCCAATTTTAGCGCGAAACGTTGGCCTTCAACCTCCACCATAAAAACCTGACGTAATTTTGGAAAGTCAGCGGATCTGTAGATACAGGCAAAAACAAATTTGGAGCGAGGAAATCTGGCTTCAATGAACTCTCCGATGAACTTCTTAACAAGGCGATCATCATAGTTGAGTAGGTTGAACATTCTGGCTTTCTAGACGGAGCATTGCTTTGATTTTTTTGTTGTATTTCTGACGGCTCAGCCTAAGCGAAAAATACCGCGTTTGGAATGTTCACTTCGCGCCGAAAGCCACCATTTTCTTGTCCCAACGGTCTCGCCGGCACCTGACTTCCGCCCGCTTTACAACACGGACGCCCCAAACTGCGGCAACCTTGTGTGACAAAACGCGCAGGCGCACCCTGTCGCACCCCCGCTGATCTGAAGCGTGCGGCTTCTATATGTCGCTCAAGACCAAACACGTAACCGTTTTTTTCTTGAGCGGAGACTTCGCATGGACACCCTCATGCTGTCCCGAATTCAATTCGGGGCCAATATCTCGTTTCACATCCTGTTTCCGACGATCACGATTGCCCTGGGCTGGGTGCTGTTGTTCTTCAAGCTGCGCTTCAACGCGACGGGCGATGCGCGCTGGATGGAGGCCTATCGGTTCTGGGTCAAAGTATTTGCCCTGTCCTTTGCCATGGGTGTCGTGTCGGGCATCACCATGTCGTTCCAGTTCGGCACCAACTGGCCCGGGTTCATGGAAACAGTTGGGAACATCGCGGGACCCCTTCTGGCCTACGAGGTGATGACCGCCTTTTTTCTTGAGGCCGTATTTCTGGGCATCATGCTGTTCGGCTTTTCCCGCGTGCCGGGGTGGCTTCACACTCTGGCGACGTTCCTTGTGGCCTTTGGCACCACCATGTCGGCCTTCTGGATCCTTGTGCTGAACAGCTGGATGCACACGCCGCAAGGGTTCGAGATGCGCGATGGCGTGGCCCATGCCACCAGCTGGTTCGAGATCATATTCAACCCGTCCATGCCTTATCGCCTAAGCCATATGCTGTTGGCGTCGGGCCTGACTGTGGCCTTCCTGATCGCGGGGCTGAGCGCCTTCCGTTGGTTGCTGGGCGATCGGAGCAAGAGCGTGCACGTGACGCTGAAAACCGGTGTCTACTTGGGTGCATTACTGATCCCGTTGCAAATCTTCATGGGCGACATGCACGGTCTGAACACACTGGAACATCAGCCGCAGAAGGTGGCGGCGATGGAGGGGAACTGGGACACCCAGTCCCATGTACCGCTCCTGCTGTTTGCTATCCCGGACGAGGAAGCGCGTGAAAACCGCATGGAAGTGGCCATTCCAAACATGGCCTCGATCATTCTCAAGCACAAAGCCGACGGTGTGGTGCCCGGTCTGAACGACTTTGTCACCGAAGAGGGCGAAGTGATGCACCCGCCGGTTGCCCCCGTTTTCTGGTCCTTCCGCATCATGGTCGGCACAGGCTTTGCCATGCTGTTCCTGAGCTGGGGTGCTGCCATCCTCATGCTGCGCAAACGGCGCGGACCCGAGGGCGTGCCGAAGCTGATGATGCTTGCCATGGTGCCGATGGCCTTTTCGGGCTGGGTGGCGACGCTGGCAGGTTGGTATACGACCGAGATTGGGCGTCAGCCCTGGCTGGTGCAGGGCGTTCTGACCACCGAAATGGCCGTGGCGGACGTGCCGGCACCCTTTGTTGGCACCACGTTGGGCGCGTATCTGATGATCTATGCCCTGTTGCTGGCCGCCTATATCGGCGTGCTCTTCTTCCTGGCGCGCAAGGCTGTGGACGGTGATGTCCCACGGCCCCGCACACCGTTGTCTGGTCACGCGGTCACCCGCGAAATTCCTGCGGAGTAGAACGGATGGAACTTTTTGGCGATCCGGCGGTCTGGCTGCCTTTCACCTTTGCAGCGCTCATGGGCATTTCGATCCTGGTCTATGTGGTCCTTGACGGCTTTGACCTGGGCGTCGGCGTTTTGTTTCCCTTCGCCACGGACGAAGAAAAGGACATGATGGTGGCGTCCATCGGTCCGTTCTGGGATGCGAATGAAACCTGGCTGGTGCTGGCCATCGGCCTGTTGCTTGTGGCCTTTCCGACGGCCCACGGCACGATCCTGACAGCGTTGTACTTGCCCGTGGCGATCATGCTGATTGGGTTGATCCTGCGCGGCGTGGCGTTTGAATTCCGGGTCAAGGCACCCACCCCGCACAAGGCCACATGGAACTGGCTGTTCTTCATCGGCTCGCTGATGACGTCGCTGAGCCAGGGCTTCATGCTGGGCAAATATGTGATGGGGTTGGAAAGCACGCTGGGCACATGGGCCTTTGCCATGATCACCGCGGTGTTCCTGACGGTGGCCTATTCCATGATCGGCGCCTGCTGGTTGATCATCAAGACCGAGGGCATCCTGCAGGGCAAGGCCGTGGATTGGGCCAAGGGCGGTATCTGGGGCCTTGTGCTGGGTCTGGGCGCCGTTTCGTTGGCCACACCGCTGGTCAGCACACGCATTTTCGACAAGTGGTTCAATTTCCCTGAGATACTGCTGCTGGCCCCGCTGCCGATCCTGTCTGCGGTCATGGTGATGATGCTGTGGCGGTCGTTGCAGAAGCTGCCGAATGCCACCGATGGCGGGGCGAAGGGGCCATTTTCTTATGCCATCACCCTGTTCATTCTGGCGTTCAGCGGCCTCGCCTATTCCTTCTACCCCTATGTCGTGCCTGAAATGCTGACGATCTACGAAGCGGCGAGCGCGCCCGAGAGCCTGATGATCATCCTTGTCGGCGCCATTGTCGTCATTCCGATGATCGGGGGATACACGGCGCTGGCCTACTGGGTGTTCAAGGGCAAGGCGTCGGAACTGCGCTACGACTAGGCTTTCTTCTGGCCAAAAATACCTCGGGGGAGGCGCGCCGCGCCGGGGCAGAGCCCCAGCCCCCTTTCGTATCCCGCGCGCCCTGTCTAGTTTGGCGCTCGGGAACGAAAGGACGCCAACATGTACGACTTCGCTGCCATGGGCGCGTGGCTTGAATTTGCAGTGCGCTGGCTGCACGTGATCACGGCCATCGCTTGGATCGGGTCGTCCTTCTATTTCATTGCACTGGACCTTGGATTGCACCGAGACCGCAACCTGAAAAGCGGGGCGGATGGCGAAGAATGGCAGGTGCATGGCGGTGGTTTCTATCACATCCAGAAATATTTGGTGGCGCCCGACAACATGCCTGACGGCCTGATCTGGCATAAATGGCAAAGCTACTGGACCTGGATCAGCGGATTCATCCTTCTGGTGCTGGTCTATTACCTGGGGGCCGAGTTTTACCTGATCGATCCGAATGTGATGGAGCTTGCCACGTGGCAGGCGGTAGGCTTGTCGCTGGTATCGCTGGCGGCCGGTTGGGTGATCTACAACACACTTTGCAAGGTCTTTGTGAACGCGGATCAGACGGTGCTGATGGTGGCGCTATTTGGTGTGCTGGTGGCAATGGCCTGGTTCTATACACAGGTGTTCACGGGGCGCGCAGCGCTGCTGCATCTGGGCGCCTTCACCGCCACGATCATGTCGGGCAACGTGTTTTTCATCATCATCCCGAACCAGAAGATCGTGGTGGCCGACCTGATGGCAGGCCGCACGCCCGACGCGATCTATGGCAAGATCGCCAAGCAACGCTCGACCCACAACAACTACCTCACCCTGCCGGTGATCTTTCTGATGCTGAGCAATCACTACCCGCTGGCCTTTGCCAGTGAGTGGAACTGGGTGATCGCGTCCCTTGTCTTCCTGATGGGCGTTACGATCCGGCATTGGTTCAACACGCATCACGCGCGCAAAGGCAATCCGCATTGGACTTGGGGCGTGACAGTGATCTTGTTCATCCTCATCGCATGGCTGAGCGTTGCACCATCCGGTGAACGTGAGGCGGCGGTGATGACACGCTTTGCGCAAGCCGAGGGGTTCACGGATGTGCATGACATCGTGTTGGGCCGGTGCAGCATGTGCCACGCGGCCGAGCCCGGCTGGCCAGGCCTGCACTGGGCGCCCAAAGGGGTCGTGCTGGAAACCGAAGCGGACCTGACGCGCAATGCGCGCGCGGTTTACCTGCAATCAGGCGTCAGCCACGCAATGCCACCGGCCAACCTCAGCTATATGGAAGACGAGGAACGGGCGGCCATCGTGGCGTGGTATCGTGCTGCGATCGACGGGTAAGGCGGAGGTGCCCTCCGCCGCTTCTGGGCGGTGATACTCACCGTAAGGCGGAGGTGTCCTCCGCCGCTGCCGCGGGTATTCCCCAGGCCGAGATCGTTTCCTGCCGTCCGGGCAACACCAACGATGGAAAGGCTTGCCAGCCCGGGCCGACGTTCTCCAACCCATTCATAACCGCGTCTGAGATCAGCAGCGTCACGCCTTGTGTCTTCGTCGCGGTCTCGAGCCTAGCCGCAACATTCACGGCATCGCCCAGAACGGTGTATTCCAACCGCCCCTCATCGCCGACGACACCCACAAACACTTCGCCCAAATGAATACCGATGCCCAAACGCACATCGTCGATATGCTCAAGTAGGTCATGGGCAAACGCGACAGCGCAGGTAGCGGCGTCACCATGGCTATCGTCAAAAACCACCATCGCCCCGTCGCCGACAAATTTGTCCACGATGCCACCCGTCGCATCCGCCGACTTCGAAATATGGGCCCGGTAACGGGCCAGAAAGGCGGACAGGTCCGGTGCGCTCATGTTTTCGGCCATGGAGGTGAAGCCGCGGATATCCACAAAGAGAATGGCCATCCGCTGTTGGTGGCCTTCACGCATGGCGTCGATCCCGCGCGCAGAAAGCTGGTCATTCAACTCGGACGGCAGAAAGCGGGTGAGTTGCCCGCGTGCCTCGGCTTCGTCGATCGAGCGACGAAGCAGTGCGCGAATACGCATGGACGCCAGAACCAACACCATTGCCGCCAAGGCGATCATGACGATGCGCACGAAGTTCGGCGGCCACCCAAAGAGAAAGATCAATCCCGCGCGCGCCTCGGCCTCGGTTGCCAGAAAGGGGATCGTCAGGATGGCAGCGAAGCCGACGACCAGCACCAATGACATGCAGGCCAGAAGCGCGGGATTGAACCGCAGCGCGCCACAGGCCAGCACGACAGGGATCAGCCAGAAGGTTGGAAAGGCAGCAACAAACTGCCCGGACAGGCCCATGTTTGACAGGCTGAGCCATGACCCCAGAAGAATGAACACGCAGTCGATCAGCGCCGACGGCCATGCCATCCAGGCCCTGAACTGGCCCGCACGGATCACGAAGATGATGACAAGGCCCAGAATGAAGTAGCTCGCCATTGTCATCGCGGCATAGACAAGCTGCACTTCCAACGCTTCGGAGTCGGGCAGTCCCGTGAACCAGACGGTCGCGAATAGAACAACGGCCAAGGATGTCGAAATGATCAGACGCAGTATGCCGATGTACCACTCGGCCTGTGCTTCGGCCTCGAAAAAGATGCGTTGGGCCTGTGGGGTCATTCCGCGGCAGGTGGGCGGTTGTTCAATGCGAGTGTGCTTTGGTCATCAAGCTCTTCGAAGTCGAAGTTGTCGAGGCGATTGGCGCGTTTGCCAGCCTTCTCGGCGCTGATCTTGATATCTTCGATGTCCTTTGAGGCCTGTGAAAAGTGTCGATCGAGATTGCCAACGCGCGTGCCAAGCCGGTCCACATCGGCAACGAGCATCGACAATTCCTTGCGGATGGCCCCGGCCTGTTCGCGCATCCGCGCATCCTTAAGAATCGCGCGCATCGTGTTCAACGTGGCCATGCAGGTGGTTGGCGACACAATCCAGACCCGCTTGTCGAACCCTTCCCGCACAAGGTCGGGGAAGTTGGCGTGCAGCTCAGCATAGACCGCTTCGGACGGCAGGAACATCAATGCGCCGTCCGCTGTTTCCCCGTCGATGATGTATTTTTCCGAGATATCCGCAATGTGCTTCTTCACGGCCGTTTTCATCAATGCGACGGCCTGTTTTAGTTCATGATCAGTCTCGGCCCGCCGTAGGGCTTCGTAAGCCTCCAGCGGGAACTTTGAATCGATAACAATCGGCCCGGGCGGGTTCGGCAAATGCACCATGCAATCGGCCCGCTTGCCGTTCGAAAGTGTCGGTTGCCACGCATAGCTGTCGTTGGGCAGGGCCTTGCCCACGATGTCACGCAGCTGGATCTCTCCGAACGCGCCGCGGGTCTGTTTGTTTGACAGGATGTCCTGCAGGCTGAGCACATCGCCCGACAGCTTGGTGATATTGTCCT
>NZ_JBYNDP010000184.1:0-5582 GCF_059783535.1 Tateyamaria sp.
TTGTCGTGGCGCTCAGTCCGGCCAGCCAGCGCCGCGCGCTGGAACTGACGCGCTACTATCATCTCGAGGTCGAATACTGGCCGATCCTCGACCCCACCGGTCTGGGCGAGACGCGCGAGGCCAAGCTTGAAAGCTATCGCGCCGCCCGCGACCAGATCATCACCCGCCTCGTTGAGCGGTGGGGGCCTGCAAAGGAGGGCACCTGATGCAGGTCGTGAGTGACTATTTCGACGCGTTCAACACAGGCGATGTCACCGTCATGCTGGCCTGCCTGACCGATGACGTGGCCCACCATGTGAACGAGGGGCAGGTGCGCAAAGGCAAGGACCTGTTCGGTGCGTTTTGCACCCACATGAACCGGTGCTATGCCGAGACTCTCACCGACATGGTCGTGTTCTCGGCCGCTGAGGGCACACGTGCGGCCGCCGAATACACTGTCAATGGCACCTACCTACAAACCGATGAAGGGCTGCCCGAGGCAAACGGCCAGACCTATTGCCTGCCCGCCGGGTCCTTCTTTGACATCCGTGATGGCAAGATCGCCCGCGTGACCACCTATTACAACCTTGCGGATTGGGTGCGACAGGTCGGGGCATGAGGATCGAGACACTGACCGGGCCCGCCTTGACCGAGGCGCTGGATGAGGTGGCAAAGCTGCGCCTCGCTGTGTTTCGGGACTGGCCCTATCTCTATGAAGGCGATGCAGCGTACGAACGCCGTTACCTCGAGGTTTATGAGCAAAGCGACCGCGCGGTCGTTGTTGCCGCCTATGATGGCGACTGGATGGTGGGGGCGGCGACGGCGGCACCCTTGGCGGAACATGCCGATGCGTTCGCGGACGCGTTCGACGGCACGGACTTCAACGTGAATGCCTGTTTCTATTGCGGAGAAAGCGTGCTGCTGCCGCGTTTTCGCGGTCGTGGGGTCGGGCACCGCTTTTTCGATGTACGTGAGGCCCATGCGCGGGATCTGGGTTATGCGAGTATGTGCTTCGCCTCGGTCCTGCGACCGCCGGACCACCCCTTGCGACCCAGCGCGTACCGCCCTCTCGATCCCTTTTGGGAAGGGCGGGGATACAAACGCATGCCGGGCGCCGTGGCCCAGTTCATGTGGAAGGACGTTGATCAGGCGGGCGAAACCGAAAAGCCGCTGCAGTTCTGGGTCAAGGACCTTTAGCTCAGGTACATTGCCGTGCTGCGCTGTCGCTGTAGTCTTTCCAGCGGCGCCAGAACCGTTCGTCCGAGGCCCGGTCGGACACACGCACCTCTTGCGCCTGCTGCGGGTTGCTGAAGAACCCGGCGCCGCGGCTTTGATCCGAGGAACTCAGCGATTGGTTGGCAACGGCCTGCACGCAGCCACAGCGTGTCCGGCTGGCCTGGTCCCGTCCGCCACTGCGGCACGCGGAATAGATTGGGCCGGTGGCAAACAGCACCGGAGTCGCGGGAACGGCCCGCGCACTGGAATAGGAGGATCCACCGCCACATGCGGCCAATCCAAGGGCAGCCGCCCCGGCAATGATCGTGGTCGAGAGTTTCATGTCTCTGCTCGTCTCTGCTGTGGCGGGTTGGCCCGCTCTGAATGCGAAAACTATGCCGCAAACTTAGGCGAAGGGCAATTCACGAACAAGCGCGCGGTCGCAGGCCGCGCGCGTCGCCCGGCAGGGTATCGGCGTCAGCCGATGCACGAGAGGGCAAGCGCTGATCCATTCCCCTTATGAACACCGTGCGCATAACGCGGCCGCAGGCCGCGCACGTCACCCGGCAGTGTATCGGTGTTAGCCGATGCACGAGAGGGCAACACCGCTTCCAAATACAAGCAGGCCCAACCCACACCGCACAAATTCCCGCGCCTTTTAGGGAAAAACCCGCCGATGCGCAGGCAGTTGATTTGACCAGACAGGCCCGTCTGTTTATGTCATTTGCAAAAGATCGGAGAGCAGAATGAACCGCACCCGTTTGATCCTATTGGCCGTCGTGGCCGCCACCACACTCGCCGCCTGCGAAACCGCCAAAGGTGTCGGACGCGACATCACGCGCGCAGCGGATGCAGTAGACCGGGCGATCTAAGCGCGCAGGCGCAGCCACTGCGCGTAACCTCGACAGGGTATCGTTGTATCCGATGCACAAGCCGAGAAAGCGTTGGTTCTGGCGCACTTCGGTATGGCGGGGTTTCACCCGTCGACGCATTGCCACACTATTCCAGACATGTCCGCCAAGCCCGCCGCGCAGCGGCAGGCCCTCCCACTGCCTGTCGATTGGCCCTTCTTGGTGCTTCGGTGAACCGGAAGATGTACTTGGCAGCCATAAAGCGCTTCTTCACAAGGGTTGGATCGACAGTCCGGGGCCTGCCGCTGCGCAGTGTGATGCCGTGATCAAAATCAAAAGTAACAGTGCCCATTCGTTTGATCCACTTTGCCCGGCGGCAGCGCCGGGCTGCGCCCGACGCTCAAGGTTTTGAACAACGGGAACAAAATCCGTATGGCAGGCGGCAGCTTGCCATCACCGTTGCGATTAACTGGCAATACGCAGTCCGAATAGCCCCTTTTTCTGACCATGTCCCTTCAGACGTGCACGAATGTCGTCGAATTTCGGCATTTGCCGGTGTGATCCGCCAAGAAAGATCACCGGGTCCATCTCAAGCAACGTCTGACCGGCGCTACGTACGTCGTCCAGCGCCAGCTCCATATAGGCCGATATGTTATCATCAATGGTGACACCGTGGCCTTCGATGATACCGTCTGAAAGCCGCTCTACACGTGATCTCAAGTTGTCCTTTTGCATCAGCAATTCGGACCGTGCACGTTGCTTTGCCGCGTCCAACTCGTGCGCTTGCATATCCGTGGCCGTAGCCCGCATCGTGTCGGCGATGATCTCTGCAATCTCTTTCATCTTGCGGGCCTCGCCCCAGACCGTCAGGTCAAAGATGCAGCGATTTGCAGGCTCCAACCAGTCTGTCCAGCAGCTGTAGACCAGACCACGCTTTTCGCGCAGCTCCTCCATCAGCCGGGAATGGCCATGGCCGCCCAAAATGCTCGAATACATGTCAAAGGGCCGCCACGCGTCATAGCTCAGGTGCGTGAGGTCGTAGTTCACGGCAATCGCGGCACGATCCCCACCCGATCCCACCAGGATTTCCCCCGGTTGGAACTGGAATTCCGGCATCGGTGTCGCTGGCCCGCTAGGCAATTCGGCAAAAGCGCGTTCGGCTTGGGCCACAACCTCGACGTGATCCACATCACCGGCAACAACGACAACAGTGTTGCCAGGTGTGTAATGACGCTGGTGATAGGCCACCAGATCGTCACGTGTAATAGCTTCGATCGTGTCTTCGTATCCGATGATGGGATGGCGGATACTTTGATCCGGATAGGCCTCGCCATAGGATGCGTCGCGCATCGTGCATCCGCTGCATCCACGGCAGTTTTCCTGTTCGACGATGTCTTTTTCCAAGGCGATGTCTTCGTCGCGCAGCGCTGGTTGAGACAGCATTTCGCCCAATAGTTCCAGCGTTTGTCCGGTTCCCTCTTTCAGCACTTCGCCGGTGTAGATCGTTTTGCCCTCGTTGGTGCATCCATTCAGTTCGGCTCCGATCAAGCCGGTGCGCAATTGCAGATCGCGTTCCGATGAGCTTTGCGTGCTGCGGAAGATCAAATGCTCCAACAGGTGGGAAATCCCTTGTTTGCCCTCGGGTTCATGCACGGACCCGACCTGCACCGTTACGGCCATTGCGACCCCATTGAAATGGGGCACGCGATCAGTGGCCACGACGAGCCCATTCTCAAGCGTCGTTTTCTGCATGCTGGATGTCATGAAGCCTCTCCTCAAAGTAGTATTTGCCTGAGGTGACGCTGAATTGTGTCACTATGATGGAAAAGGTCGGATTTTTGTAGATGCACCGAATTGCACGAGGCAACAGGCCGCGTGAACGCAGCATTGCCAAAGTGCTGAAACCGCGCCATATCCCACCCATGACACCGCTCTCACATATCCGCAATTTCTCCATCGTCGCGCATATCGACCACGGGAAATCGACCCTTGCCGACCGGCTCATCCAGTCCACCAACACTGTGGCCGACCGGGACATGAAGGAACAGTTGCTCGACAGCATGGATATCGAACGCGAGCGGGGCATCACCATCAAGGCCAACACCGTGCGCATCGACTACACAGCGCAGGATGGTGAGCAATATGTCCTGAACCTAATCGACACCCCCGGTCACGTGGACTTTGCCTACGAGGTTTCCCGCTCCATGCGCGCCGTTGAAGGTTCGCTTCTGGTTGTGGACAGCACCCAAGGGGTCGAGGCGCAGACGCTCGCCAACGTCTACCAGGCCATCGACGCTGATCACGAAATTGTCCCTGTTTTCAACAAGATAGATCTTCCTGCCTCGGACATCGACCGCGTCGCTGAACAGGTCGAAGACGTGATCGGCATCGACGCCTCGGGCGCCATCGCCGTCTCCGCCAAGACGGGCGAGGGGATCATGGAGACGCTGGAATCCATCGTCACCCAACTCCCCGCGCCCCAAGGCAACCCCGACGCCGATCTCAAGGCCATGCTGGTCGACAGCTGGTACGACAGCTACCTCGGCGTCATCGTTCTGATCCGCGTCATCGACGGGCGGTTGAAAAAGGGCGAGAAGATCAAGTTCGTCTCGAACGGCACCATCCACCACGTCGACCGCGTGGGCGTCTTCCGCCCGGCCATGCAGAACGTGGACTCACTCGGGCCCGGCGAAATCGGCTTCCTCACGGCCTCCATCAAACAGGTCCGCGACACCCGCGTCGGCGACACAATCACCCACGAACGCAAGGAAGTCGAACCGCTCCCCGGCTTTAAACCCGCCCAACCGGTCGTCTTCTGCGGCCTCTTCCCCGTGGACTCTGCCGAGTTCGAAGACCTCCGCGACGCCATCGACAAACTCGCCCTCAACGACGCGTCCTTCAGCTTCGAAATGGAAACCTCCGCCGCTCTCGGCTTCGGGTTCCGCTGCGGCTTCCTCGGGCTCCTGCACCTCGAAGTGATCCGCGACCGGATCGAGCGGGAATACGGCATCGAGCTGATCACCACCGCGCCGTCGGTCATCTACCACGTCCACATGCGTGATGGGTCGATGATGGAGCTGCACAACCCTGCCGACATGCCCGATCTCACCCATGTCGACCACCTCGAAGAGCCGCGGATCAAGGCCACGATCCTCGTCCCCGACGACTACCTCGGCGACGTGCTGAAACTCTGCCAGGACCGCCGCGGCATACAGGAAGACCTCACCTACGCCGGCTCCCGCGCCATGGTCGTCTATGACCTGCCGCTGAACGAGGTGGTGTTCGACTTCTACGACCGTCTGAAATCGGTGACCAAGGGCTATGCGTCCTTCGACTACCAACTGACGGGCTACCGCACGGACAACCTGGTGAAAATGTCGATCCTGGTGAATGACGAACCGGTGGACGCCCTGTCGATCATGGTCCACCGCGACCGGGCCGAGATGCGCGGACGCGCCATGGTCGAAAAGCTCAAAGACCTGATCCCCCGCCACATGTTCAAAATCCCGATCCAGGCGGCGATTGGCGGCAAGGTCA
>NZ_JBYNDP010000047.1:0-27504 GCF_059783535.1 Tateyamaria sp.
TTGGGGCAGGCGGTGGATTTCGGGAACTGCCATTTCGCGCCGTTGTGTTCGACATCGCCCTTCCACAGCTTGCGCACCAGCGGCAGCATTTCCTGCATGAAATGGTGGCTGTCTTTCTGATCGAGCCCGGGGTGCATGCGGTCAAATTCACGTTGATAGGCACCTGAGCCCAGCCCCAGCTCCAACCGCCCATCTGACAAGAGATCGACCATTGCGGCCTCTCCGGCCAAGTTGATCGGGTGCCAGTAGGATGCGTTGGCGACCCCGCAACCGATGCGGATGTTGCTCGTATGGTCCGCCCACCATGTCATCAGTTGGAACGGGTTCGGGGCAATCGTCATTTCAAGCGCGTGATGCTCGGCCGCCCATACCACCTCAAACCCCGCGTCGTCGGCCCGTTTGACCATTCCAATGGTGTGATCCCGGACATCCTTCATCGACGTGGTTTCGTTCATGCGTTCCAGATTGATGGCGAGTTGAAATTTCATGGCGTCACCGTGGTTTGAAGGGATTTGCGATGGGGGCGTCCGCCCGGTTCATCCAGACGGTTTTGGGGCGGGTGTAGTCGTAGACGGCTTGCAGGCCGGCCTCGCGCCCGTAGCCGCTGGATTTCAGGCCGCCGAAGGCTGCGATCGGACTGATGGCGCGGTAGGTGTTGACCCAGATGATGCCTGCCTTGACCCGTTTGGACATGCGCAGGGATCGTGCTGAATCGCGGGTGAAAATGCCCGCTGCGAGGCCGTGCTTCGTGTCGTTGGCAAGCGCGACAACCTCGTCCTCGGTTCGGAAACGCTGCACGGCGAGGACAGGGCCAAACAGCTCAGTGTCCACGATCGTCATGTCCTGACGCGGGCAGTCGATGATGGTCGGCTGATAATAGAGCCCGTCGAGATCGGCCCGTTTGCCACCGGCCAGCACGGTGCCGCCTTCCTCAATGGCCAGCGCGACCTGGGCTTCGATGTGGTCCAGTTGTCCCTTGGTACAGAGCGGCCCCATTTCGGTCTCGTCCGCCTGCGGGTCGCCGATGCGGATGTTTCTTGCAATCGCGACCATCTTTTCAAGAAAGGCGCCCGCGATGCCTTCGTGCAGGTAAAGGCGGGAGCCTGCCACGCAGCTTTGGCCTGTGGCCGCGAATATCCCAGCAACCGAGCCGTTGACCGCGCTGTCCAGGTCGGCGTCGTCGAAGACGATGAACGGGGACTTCCCGCCAAGTTCAAGCGACACTTCGGCGAAGTTTTCGGCGGAGTTGCGGACGATGTGGCGCGCCGCCTCGGGGCCGCCGGTAAAGGCGATCTTGGCAACCTTGGGATGGGTAGTGAGGGCAGTGCCACATACCGGCCCGCCGGTGACGATGTTGATGACCCCATCGGGAATGCCTGCTTCGGTCACCAGTTTCCCGAAGGCCAGCAGGGGTGCGGATGCATGTTCGGACGCCTTGAGTACAATCGTGTTGCCTGCGGCGAGGGCGGGGCCGATTTTGACCGCGCTCAGGAACATCTGGCTGTTCCATGGGATGACCGCGGCCACCACGCCCACCGGTTCGCGGTCGGTGAAGACAAACATGTCCGGCTTGTCGATTGGCAGGGTTTCCCCGTGGATCTTGTCTGCCGCACCGGCGTAGAAATGCAGGTATTCGGCGATGTAGGTCGCCTGCCACGCGGTTTCCTTGAACATCTTGCCGGTGTCGGTGGTTTCGATGCGGCCAATGGGTTCCGAATTGGCGGCCAGCAGATCAGCCAGCTTTGTCAGGCATTTGCCGCGTGCCGTTGGTGTCATCTGGCCCCATGGACCAGACAGGGCGTCCGAGGCCGCCTGCACGGCGCGGTCCACATCCTGCGGTGTGGCCTCTGGCACCGTGGCCCAGACCGTGCCGGTTGCTGGATTTACGCTGTCGAACTGTGCGCCATCGGACGCATCCACCCACGCACCGTTGATCAGCATCTGATAGCGTTCTGCGGTCATCGACATATCCTCCTGCGTGGGAGGCTAGCTCGACCCTTGAAGGCATGATATTGAATAATTTTGCAGTTTAAATTCGGATATGCCGAAGTAAAATCATGAACCTTCAAGCGCTTCGGACCTTCCTTGCCATCGTTGAAACGGGCAGCCTTGTGCGCGCCTCGGAGCGATTGAATGTCACTCAGTCCACTGTGACCGCCCGTTTGAAAACGCTGGAGGATGACCTTGGTCAGACCTTGCTGGTTCGCAACAAATCTGGTGCGACGATGACGGCTGCAGGTGTCAGTCTGCACCGCTATGCCGACACCATCGTGAAGCTGTGGCAGCAGGCGCGGCAGGAGACGGCGCTGCCCGACGGCATGTCGGGTGTGTGTAACTTGGCGTGCGAGTTTGATCTTTGGCAGGGGCTGGGGGCCCGATGCGCGCAGGCCCTGATGGATCAGTTTCCGGATCTGGGCATTTCGGTCTGGCTGGGCAGCCAGTCAGATGTGATGAAGTGGCTGGAGGAGGGGAAGTCGGACATCGCTTTTACCTATCGGTCGGCCTGTCCGTCGGCACATGAGCAGGTAACACTGGCCCCGGATGATTTGGTGCTGGTGTCGACCGATCAGAACAGCCCTATCCGGTTTGATCCCAAATATGTCCTTGTGAATGCCGGAGAGGCTTTTGGACGTGATCACGCGATCCACTATGCAGATGCGGGGACTGCTCGCCTTAGCTTTGGCAATGCGCCGATTGCGCTGGAGCACATTTTGCGCAATGGCGGCAGCGCCTATTTGCCGTGGCGATCAGTGACGGGGTTGGTGGCGGAGGGGCGCCTTTTTCGGTTGTTTGATGCGCCTGTATTTGGCCGTGATGTGTTCCTGACGTACAACAAACGACTGAAGGATGGCGCAAGGTGGTTTGAGCCTGGGCTGCAAATGTTTCTGGAACTTTCGGCCTGAGGCAACGGTCGGTTTCGTCCTCACGATGACGATGTTTTGAGCGGCCTGTCGCCCCGGAGAAAGCCCTTGCCGGTGAAAAGGTGGCTGGCTACCATGAGGGCGCTTTTGGGAAAGCATCCAGGTCCGCGGAAAGCTGTCATCGGCACCCCAGTACGGAGACCGACACATTCATCTCGGTATGTCTCATGCTCGTACCCAGCGGACCGTCGAGCCGAAAGTGAGAATTCCGATGACAAAATCCCTCGAACAACTGCGCCGTGATGCCAAGGCGCTTCGCAAAGGCCACGAGGCTGGTGAGATACGCGCGCGCCAGCGCATTGCGAATTATCCTCCGCGCCCCGACGATGTTCCCCTTAAACATGCGGACTATTTGCATGTGATCGCGCGCGAAAACGGCTTTCTGTCGTGGCCCGCGCTTAAATTCGCTGTCGATATGGTCGGGATGGAGGCGGCGGCCAAGCGCCAGCGTCTTAAGGCGGCACTTTACAATGGTCAGTTCAGCGTGGCCGACCAATTGCTGGAGGATGCGCCAACCCTTGCCGAAGGCGATTTTGGCCTATGCCTTGGACTCTATCGCAAGGCGGATGTGCTTGCGTTTTTGCAGGACAGCCATGAGCTTGCGACGCAGTTGATTGGCAACATCGCCCCCCCGTTGACCGTTCTGGCGCGGTCAAAGTGGATTCATCATGCGCCTGAGCTGGCGGATGACATGCTGGATATTGCGCGCGCGCTTCTGGCCAACGGCGCGGATATTGATCTTGGGTCGCCAATGTATGACGGCAATCCCCATAAGCTGTCGCCGCTTTACTTTGCGATCGGGCATGCGAACAACATGCCGCTTGGCCGCTGGTTGCTTGAAAACGGTGCCAACCCCAATGATGACGAGAGCCTGTATCACGCGACCGAGCTGGGCCATCACGAAGGTCTGCGGATGTTGCTCGAGCACGGGGCTGATCCGAAAGGGACCAATGCGCTGCTGCGCACGATGGATTTTCACGACACGACCGCTGTTCAAATGCTGCTTGAACACGGTGCGAAGGTTGATGAGTTCAACGGCGCGCATGTGGGCGGTGAGGCGCCTTGGGTTGTGCCAGCCTTGCATCAGGCGGCGCGGAGGATGGCCGATCTGGACATGATTGACCTGATCCTGCGAAACGGGGCCGATATGAACCGTCGGTTTGAGGGAGCGACCCCATATGCCTATGCCCGTGTGTTCGGCAATGCGACCCTGGCCGGTATGCTTGCGGAACGGGGTGCCGATACGACGCTGAGTGAGGTTGAGCGCGGCCTTGCGGCAGCGGCAGAAGGAGAAGCCACTGAGCGCCCTCTGGACCCTGACCAGATCCCCGATGCCTACCGCAACATCGTTCGCATGATCCTGCACCTCCCTGGCAAGCTGGACCATGTCAAAAGGCTGGTTGCAGTTGGTGCTGCTTTTGATTTGCCGGACACGGAAGGGATGACCCCGACCCACATCGCCGGATGGGAGGGTTTGCCGGATGTGCTGGAATATCTGTTGTCGTTGAAACCAGACCTGACGCACGTGAACAGCTATGGTGGCACGCTTTTGTCGACGATTCTGCACGGATCGGAAAACTGCCCGCAGCGGAATGAGCGTGATTACGTGACCTGCCTGCGCCTTGCGCTGAATGAAGGCGTGGCTTTGCCCCGTCGCGCCATAGAGTTGTCGGGGCCGGATGAGATCGTGGAGTTCCTGCTGGACTGGGCCGAGCAACACCCGGAACAGGTGGTTGAGGGAGGTGTCGGATAGACTGATGTGAAGACTGCGCGGAGTTAAACCGGGCCAAGTTGCACACGCGGCCCGGTCGGTGGATCAGCGTTTGAGCCGCATCATGGCGTTTTCAAATGGCATCCCGTCGTCATCCAACTCCAGTCTCGACAGCTCTTTGAACCCAAGTGCTGTGTAAAAGGTCAGAGCTTGGACGTTTTGGGTGTATACTTCCAACGACAGTTCCCCTTTCAGCTCTAGAGCATGGGCGATCAACAGGCGCCCGATCCCGTATCCCTGATGATCGGGGGCAACAAATAGCCCGCCGATAAAGGTGTCGAGCAAGCTGATGAAGCCGACTGGCTGTTCGCGCTGTACCGCCACCCAGGTTTCGGCATTGGGCAGATAGTGCGTTTCGATCAACTTGCGCTGTTCGCGCAGCCGTTTGTGGCCCACGAAGGCATGGGCGCGACGTGATGCGTCAAACCAAATGTCTGACAGGGCGGTGAGATCCGTCGCCGCATAGGCACGGATGCGAGTGTTCATGTTGTCCATGTTTTTCCCACAGATGTTTATGCATAGAAAAGGCAGCGCCGAGCTGGCGCTGAAGCGGACCGCGTCATGCGGTTTAGCTGGGGCTTCTGTGCATAAATCTCCTTCTGCAGTATTGCCTGACGTATTGTCTTGTCTTGGGGATCGCAAGGGCATGCAGCAGTAATGGTTTCGTGCGTCTTGGCCGCTGTTCACGCCTTCAATTCGCTATGGCGCTCCTTAGGTAGTGGAGTATGGCGACGGGCTCAAAAATCCTCCTGCTCACTTACGGAACACGCGGAGATGTTGAGCCCTTTCTTGCGCTTGCACTTGGTCTGATTGCCCGTGGGCACGCAGTTACACTTTGCACGGCTGAACGGTTTGCAGATTGGATCAGTGAGTTTGGTGTGCCGTTTTCTCCGACGTCGGATGCCTCGCTGGCCTTGATGGACACAAAAGACGGCAAGGCGATGCTGGAAGGCGGAACTGGCCGGATCGGGCGCATTTGGGCCGGGGTGCGGTTGGCGCGCAAGGCGGGCCCGATCAATGCAGTTCTATGCCGCGATGCGTGGACGGTGGCGCAGGCTGCTGAACCGGACCTTATTGTCTATCACCCCAAAGTCATGGCGGCGCCACATATCGCCGAGGCCCTTGGTGTTCCCGCGGTCATGGGATTGCTACAGCCCATGATTGTTCCCACTGCTGCGTTTCCGCCCACAGGTCTGCCAAGACTGCGGGTACCTGGCTACAACAAGCTGGCCTATTCGTTTGTCAGGCTGTCCTATGCCGCGTTCAAACGATCCATCAATCGCTTCCGGACCGAGGAACTTGGCTTGAAACCGGTGCGAAGCGGTCGCGAGGTGCTGATGCCAGCCGGTGCCAAAATCGTCCGTATCCTGCACGCCATCAGCCCAACAGTTTTGCCGCGCCCGACAGATTGGCCGCCTTCAGCCATCCTGACCGGCTATTGGTTCCTTCCCCCGAGGGAGGATTATCAGCCTCCGGCCCATCTTGCGCGGTTTCTTGAGGCAGGCCCGCAGCCTGTTTACATCGGTTTCGGCAGCATGGTGTCCGAAGATCCTGCCGCGCTTTCGAGCACCGTCCGCCAAGCTCTGGATGAGGCTGGGCTGCGCGGTGTCGTTGGATCGGGTTGGGCTTGCTTGGAGACAACCGAGTCTGCGGCGCTGATCACCATCCCGTCTGTGCCGCATGAATGGTTATTCCCAAGGATGGCGGCGGTTGTGCATCACGGTGGGGCAGGGACCACGGCGCAGGGGTTTCGCGCTGGCGTGCCCTGCGTCATCTGCCCGTTTTTCGGGGATCAGCCCGGTTGGGCAGAAAGAAGTGTTGCGCTGGGCGTTGGTGCACCGCCTGTGCCGCGTCAAACCCTGACGACGGAGGCGCTGGCGGCGTCGTTACGTGTGGCGACGGGGGACACCGGATTGCAGGGGCGTGCCCGCACCCTTGGCGAAACGTTGCGGGGCGAGGATGGTGTTGCCGTTGCGGTTGGCGCGATTGAAGATGCGTTGCAATCCAATGCCGACCTGCCTGAGTGATGCAGGTCGGACTGGTTGTTGGCATTGCCTGTCCGAGACATCGGGAGTGTTGAGAAACCCGTGCAGGTTCCATACGCTTGGGCCGATATGATGCATCCGGAAACAACAGACAGACCGCCCAAGGATGTCGCGCTGTGGTGGCGGGCCGTCACCCATGTGATCCGTCTGAATGACGAAAAGCATCTGGGCCTGATCGCGGCGGGCGTTGCGTTCTATGCGATCCTTGCGGTGTTTCCGGGCATTGCGGCCACCATCGCCCTGTGGGGGATCATTGGTGATCCGGCCCTGGCGCTGGAGCAGATCGAGGAGTTTCGGGCCCTGATACCATCGGATGTCTACGTGCTTCTCACCGCGCAGTTGAGCAAGCTGGCAACGGCGGATGGGCTGACGTTGGGCTGGGCGTCGCTTTTGTCTTTTGCCTTTGCTTTGTGGTCCGCGCGGGCGGGTGTGGCTGCGTTGATGCAGGGATTGAACGCCATTTACGATGCGCCGAACCGGTCGGGGCTGTCACATTATCTGCGTGCATTCGTGCTGACGTTCAGCCTGATTGGCGTCGTGCTGACTGCGATGGCCTGTATCGTGGTGGTGCCTGTTATCCTTGCTTTTCTTCCCTTGGGGCCATGGGCGAATTTCGGGGTGGAATTGCTGCGCTGGGGCGTCGGCGTCGGGGTGTTGCTGGTGGGCTTTGCCGTGATCTACAGGCTGGGTCCGAATCTCGAAGGCAAACGCCCGCGCCTGATTTCGCCCGGCGTGGTCTTTTCCGTCATTTGCTGGATTGCTGCTTCGAGCGGGTTTTCAATCTATCTGCAGAACTTTGGCCGGTACAACGAGATTTATGGCTCGATCGGGGCGGTGATCGTGATGCTCATGTGGCTGTTCATCAGCGCCTATCTGGTGCTGCTTGGAGGTGCCTTGAACGCTGAACTGGCGCGGGCGCGCCGGGCCAAGCTGGCTATCCCAGAGCCATCAGCCACATCCACGCCGTCAGGATCGTAAGCGCGGTTGCCACCAGAACGGAGGTTGCGGCCACGCGCTTGGCCCGTCCGTACATGTTGGCGAAGATGTAGCCGTTGACGCCCGGCGCCATGGCTGCCGTCAGCACGGCGGCTTTGTACGCGTCGGATGGCACAGACAATGCGCTGCCGAGCGTAAATGTGATGGCCGGGTGGAGGATCAGGGAAATGGCGCAGACCATCGCAATGACCCGTGCGTCACCTTCCGGTTTATACTGGATGAGTACGCCGCCGAGGGCAAAGAGCGCGGTGGGCAGGGCCGCCCGGATCACGAGGTCGAGCCCGTCGCTGAGCACGCCGGGCAGGGTAATCCCGCTGAGGTTCACGACAAAGCCTGCCATGATCGCCAGCACCAGCACATTGCGAAACATGGCGCGGGCCACGCTTCGGGCCATCACAAGCGGGCTTTGACCCCGGTTGCGCGCAATCTCCATCGCGGTGATGCCCAGCCCGTAGCAAAAGGGCGAATGGAAGGCGATGATCGCATAGGCCCCGGCCAGTGCGTCAGCGCCGTAGGCCCGTTCGTTGATGGCCAGACCCAGAAGGACCGAGTTGGAGAACAGGCAGCAAAACCCGATGGCGATGCTGTCTTCGATGTCGCGCTTGAAAAGGTAGTAGGCCCCCAGCGTCCCCAGGACAAAGCCGCTGGCCGCGCCTGCGTAGAAACTTCCGAGCAGGCGGATGTCGAGGCTGGTCGTGAGGTCGAGAGTGGCGATGGCTGAAAAGAGCAGGCAGGGGATGGCGAAGTTCTGGCTGAACTTCATCAGCGCGTCGATGCCCTGTGCGGTGAAAAACCCGCGCCAAACGGCAACGTAGCCGAACCCGATCACGAGGAAGACGGGCAGAATGACGTCGAGGAGCGCTTGCATGATCAGGCCTTTGCGGCGGTGTCAGAGGGCAGGAGCCTCCGGCGAGGATTTTAAAAAAGGGAAGGTCAGGACACGGGGCGCGTCACCGTCAGCCCGTCGTAAGCGGGCTCGATATAGTCTGCGGTTTCTGCGAGGACCGTGTCGTAATCGAGGTCAATATGCATGTTTGTGAGAATGGCGTGCCGTGGTTTGACCTGCTCGATCCACTGGAGCGTGTTTTCGAGGTGGCTGTGGGTCGGGTGCGGGTCACGACGCAGCGCGTCGACGATCCATGTGTCGAGGTTGGCTAAGTGTTCCCATGCGGCATCCGGGATTTTGGCCACGTCGGGCAAGTAGGCCACATCGCCGATGCGGAAGCCAAGCGCGTCTATGCTGCCGTGATTGACCTCGAACGGTGTGAAGGTGATCGGCCCGCCGGGGCCGTCAATCACGGTGTCACCGTTGATCGTGTTAAGCTCGAGGATCGGTGGGTAGGGCGAGCCCTTGGGCTGCACAAAGGCGTAGCCGAACCGGCTGATCAGGTCGTGTTGCGTGTCGCCATCTGCCCAGACCTGTAGCCGTTCGCGCATGTTGAAGACGATCATGCGAAGATCGTCGATCCCGTGCACGTGGTCGGCATGGGCGTGGGTGTAGATCACACCGTCGAGCCTGCCGGTATTGGTGTTCAGCAATTGGTTGCGCAGGTCGGGGGACGTGTCGACAAGGACTGTTGTGGTGCCCGCATCGCTTTTGCGCTCGACCAGAAGCGAACAACGCTGGCGACGGTTTTTAGGATTGTCGGGGTCGCAAGCGCCCCAGTGACCGCCCAGCCGGGGCACGCCGCCGGAGGAACCGCAGCCCAGGATCGTGAAGGTTAGCGTGTCGCTCATGCGGGCACTGTGTAGGCCGCCGCCTTGGAGAACAAGCGGTCAAAGTTCTTTTGTGTGTGCGCAGCAAAATCGGCGTAGTCGAGGCCCATGGTTTCGGCCCCTTTGCGCGCAGTGTGCGCGGTGTAGGCGGGTTCGTTGCGCTTGCCGCGGTGGGGTGGTGGGGCGAGGTAAGGCGCGTCTGTTTCCACCAGGATGCGGTCCATTGGCGCGTCTGCAAAGATGTCCCGCAGCTCTTGCGATTTAGGGAAGGCCGTGATGCCGGACATGCTGAGGTAAAAGCCCAGATCGAGCGCTGCGCAGGCCAGTGCCTTGGACGAGGAAAAGCAGTGCATGACGCAGGTATAGGCGCCCTGCCTGAATTCCTCGGTCAGGATTTGGGCCATGTCGTCATCGGCAGCGCGGGCGTGGATGATCAAGGGCAGGCCGGTTTGCCGGGCGGCGTCGATGTGGATACGCAGGGATTGTTTTTGTATGTCGGCGCTGTCTGAGGTGTAGTGGTAATCGAGGCCGGTTTCACCAATGCCCACGAATTTCGGATGGTTTGCCAATGCGATCAGTTGGTCTGTTGTTGCCAGTGGTTCATCCGCCGCGCTCATCGGGTGGGTGCCTGCCGCGTAGAAGATCGGCGCGTGCGCTTCGGCGATGGCGCGTACCTGCGGTTCGAGCCGCAGCTTGGTGCAGATCGTGACCATGCGGGTGACGCCCGCTTGGGCTGCGTTCTGGATGATGTCTGGGAGCTGACCTTCGAAATCTGGGAAGTCGAGGTGGCAGTGGCTGTCGGTGATTTCTGGCGTCATCGGGAGGGGGCCGTCTCGGTAAGCTTGAACAGCGTATCTAGGACGAGGGCGGCAGGGTCAAGGTTGACCGCCCGACCGTGGCGTGCCCGGGCAAGCGCCTGCTGTGCGGTGTCAGCCCAAGCACGGGCTTGGGCAGCATTGGGGGCCAGTCGTGTGAGGATCGCGGCCTCATCCGGGGCTGCTTCAACGTCCGGCGGATGGCCCACTGCGCCGGTGCGGGCGAGGCGCCCGAGGGCCACGTCGATGAGTGTGTAGAGCAGGTCGAGTTTGTCTTCCGCGCCGCGGCCTGCTGCCGCTTCCGCAAGGGCCAGTGCGCGGGCCCGGTCGAGATTGGGCAGGGTGCCGAGCAGGTGGACGACCTCGCGATAGAGTTTGAGCCCGTCGAGCAGGGACAGGCGCAGTGCATCGCCGACCGATCCCGCGCTTAGCTCGGCTAGTGCCGCACCATCTGGGCCGGGATCAATGCCCGCTTGGGCCATGGCCTGTTCCATCTGGGCGGAGTTGAGCGCGCCGAGCCGCAGCGTGCGGCAGCGCGACCGGATGGTCGGCAGAAGACGGCTGGGCTGATGACAGATCAGAAGGAGTGTCGTGCGGGCGGGCGGCTCTTCGAGCATCTTCAAGAGCGCGTTGGCCGCGTTCACATTCATATCGTCTGCGGCGTCGATGATGACCACCCGGCGCCCGCCATCGGTCGCCGACAGTTGGAAGAAGGCGCCCAGTGCGCGGATATCGTCGATGGTGATCTGGTCGCGCAGCCGCTTGGATTTTTCGTTCTCGGTGCGGTGGACGGACTTAAGGCCCGGGTCCGCGCCTGCCGCGATACGGTGCGCGACAGGGTGGTCTGGCGAGACATCGAGTGTCGCTGGCACGGGCGCGCCGAACATGTCGTCGGGATCGGGGTCGGGTGTGGCCAGCAGGAAGCGGGCGATGCGCCAGGCCAGCGTGGCCTTGCCCACGCCGCGCGGGCCGGTCAGCAGCCAGGCGTGGTGCAGGCGGCCGGTGTTGAATGCATCGAGAAACGCCTGTTGTGCCGCGTCTTGGCCGATCAGCGTTTGCGTTTCGCGCGGATGCGGTGCGCCTGGAACGCGGGTGGGGTCTTGGGTCTCGTCGGCCATAAGATTGCTCTAGCACCAGAGCGGGGAGGGGGACCAGCCCCGGGGTGCGTCCACGCCATACACACGGTGTTTCAGTCGGAAGCCGCCAGATGCGCCGCGACGGCTGATTGTACGTCGGCGGCCACATCTTCCATGCCACGCGCACCATTAATAGTGCGGAAGCGATCGGCGAATTCTGCGGCGAGGGCAAGGAAGCCTGCGCGCATCTTTTCCTGCAGGCCGGTGCCGAAATCCTCGAACCGCTCTTCAATCCCCTGCCTGCCCTTGGCGCGGGCAAGGCCCTGGCCCGGGTCCATGTCGATCAGGATCGTCAGGTCAGGCTCGCGGCCAATCATCAGGTTGTGCAGAGTGTCCACTTTCGACCGGAGGTCGCCCCTGCTGAGGCCCTGATACATGCGGGTGCTGTCGGCAAAGCGGTCACATATAACGATTTTGCCCGCGTCGATGGCGGGCTGGATCAGCCGCTCCATGTGATCCCGGCGGGCGGCAGTGAACAGCAAAAGTTCGGTTTCGGCGGACCAGCGGTCTGGATCGCCTTGCAGGACAAGCGCGCGGATTTCCTCGGCCCCCGCACTGCCGCCGGGTTCGCGTGTCAGAATGACATCGTGGCCTTGGTCGCGCAGGTGATCTGCCAGCATCCGCGCTTGCGTGGATTTGCCGGAACCATCAATGCCTTCGAAGGTGATAAAGTGCCCTTTGGACGTCACACGTCACCTTCAGCTGCACGCCCGGCATTCAAACGTTCAATCAGCGAAAGGGCTGCGGTCGACAACTTGGCAAGAAAGCCGCCATGCGCCACATCGGCTTCGGCCACCAGCGGAATGCGCACTTCGGGCAGACCTTCGGGCTGGATGACCAACTCGGCCAGTTCTGTTCCTGCCGAGATTGGGGCCTGGATCGGACCGGTATAGACCACTTCGGCGTCCACAGTTTTGCCGGCAAGGATCGGCAGAAGGATTGTCACATCTTCCTGCGGGACAAGCCCGACCTCCGGTTCTGCCCCTTCCCAGACGCGCGCCGCTGCAACGCGGGTTCCGCTCTCAACAACCGTGCGTTCGGCAAACTGTCGAAAGGCCCAGTTCACAATTGCTTCGGATTCCTGCGCGCGCGCTGCGGCCGTATCGAGGCCGGAAATCACGAAGACGACCCGACGGTCCCCTTGCTTGGCAGAGCCAGTAAGGCCGTAACCCGCCTCTTGCGTATGGCCGGTTTTCAGACCGTCTGCACCAATGCCAAGCGTGAGCAGTGGGTTCCGGTTGTACCGGTTCGAGCTTTCCTCTTCATCAAACAGGAATTCGGTTTCCGAGAACATGGGGTAGTATTCCGGATAGTCCGCAATCAGCCGCTGAGACAGAAGGCCCAGGTCCCGCATGGACATACGATGCCCTGCCGCTGGCCAGCCGCTTGAATTGGCGAAAGTCGAGTTTGTCATCCCCATCTCTTGCGCGCGGCGGGTCATCAGCCGGGCAAAGCCTGCTTCTGTGCCGTCCGGGCTGAGCGTTTCAGCTATCACCACGCAGGCATCGTTGCCCGAAAGTACGATGATACCGCGGATCAAATCCTCAACTGTGACTCGTTCGCCTTGCTTCAGAAACAGGGTCGATCCCCCAAAGCTGTTGGCATGGGCCGATACAACCAGTTCGTCCGTCATCGACAGCTGACCGCGCTCAATCGCCTCAAATGCCATGTAGAGCGTCATCAGTTTGGACATGGACGCGGGCGGCAACGGATCATCTGCGTTCTTGTTCAGCAGCACCGTACCGGTCGTGTGATCCACGACATAGGCGGCCGACGCGCGCGTTTCGAACGCGGTGACAGGCAACGCGGTTGTCGCGATCAACAGGGCGGCGGCAGCAATGGGGCGGATCACGGGGAAGGCTCCTGGTCAGTTGGTGACGGCGTATGCGTCCGTGAACCCTTCGCCTTTGATCTTGGTCAGCAGCTGGCTGCGTTCCGAGGAGGTGCCGGCGGGGCCGACCACGACGCGCCAGAACGATTTGCCGTCGCGTTCAAAGGTTTTCACGGTGGGGATGACTCCCGCATTGCGCATTTGTGTGGCAGTTCGGTCGGCATTGGCCTGGACCGAGAAGATGCCGATCTGGATGAACGGCTTGTCAAGTTTTGAAGCAGAGGGCCGCGTGGTCGCCGCTGCCGCAGGGATCGCAGTGGGCGTCGGTGCGGGCTGGATGCCCTGTGCGGCGGATGCTGCAGCCGGAGTGACTTCTGCTTCGACCGGTACATCAAGAACGGCGGCGGCGCTTTCGATGGGATCCAGAGTTGTTTCAGTGACCTCTGCCGGGGCAGCCACAGTTGCCTCGACTTCGGTCAACTCTGGCTCAACGGCCACCTCTTCCTTGCGCAGGGCTGTCACGTTCAGCTGGGAAGGGGCACCTGCCAGCATGCTCAGCGCTTCGGCGGCATCCGAACTGATCTGTAGGCGCGGACCCGGAATATCGCGTTCTCTGCGGAACAGTGCGCCAACGACGAACTTGTCGTTTTCGGTGTTGCGAATGATGACGCGCTCCGGTTCGCTCACGTCAGGGTGCGCGACCCAGACACCACCCAAAGAGGGACGTCCATCCCAAAGTCCAGCTTCGGTGGCAGAGAAGACATCCGGCGCTTCCACGTCCCGCTCGACCGTCTTGATCGATGTCGCGTCCTGTGCTGTGCCCTCAACCGAGGTGTTGGAGCGTTTGAACGCATCCATCGCGACGAACTGGCCGCTTTCATCACACCCGGCCAAAAGGCCGATCGCAAGGAAAAGAGCAGTGCTGCTGCGTAAGGTGAAACGGGAGGTATGATGTCTGCTCATGGACCAAGTCCTTGCCTGCTGTTGCCTGTATGCCCGTTTTTTGGGCTGTATTGGTGCCGCGTCCGACACACTGAATTGCCCCGCTATGGCAGGGTTCTGACGCAACCATAGCCTGATAGGCCCGATCTGAAAAGCATGTGATTCGTTTGTCGGCGATTTTTCCCTTGGATGTGGGGGTTTGCCGAATCACGTTTGCCCGCATAAAGCGGGTCCACCGGAGGTTTGGCAGAGTGGTCGAATGCGGCGGTCTTGAAAACCGTTGGGCGTGAGAGCGTCCCGTGGGTTCGAATCCCACAGCCTCCGCCACTATTCCCAGCGAAGAAGATCAGATGCGTTTGCCGCTTGAGCAAGTGACTCCAAGGTAGGCGTTTTGGCGCGACAGTCACCATTGATCCGTTTGAAAGTCCCAGACTGGGATGCACATGGTCCTGCACCGGCCCGGCCTAGGTCGTGGTTTCGTCTTGCACGCTCACTGCATCGTTCGACAAAAAGTCGGCAACACTTGAACCAAGCTCGTCCCAATCCGTGAACTCGTAATCACGAACCGAAGGGTCGACCGTCTGGTCCGACAAGACAACATGGCGCAGCACTTGGGACGCGTAGAAGTCGTAACTGTCTGAGCGAATGGCTCCGGCCACCAATTGCTCACGGGTTGGGGTCAGGCCGGTGCGAAGCTTCATTTCGTCGATGTAATCCTGCGCTTCTTCTTGACCGTCGGGGAAAGCGGCTTTCAAGCTGATCGACAAAAAGAGTGTTGGTCGTGCGGCCAATTCCTTTTGACTGCTTGCGACGAAGATCTCGAACGGCTTTGGATGGCGTCTTTCGTGGACTGACGCGGCAAGTATAACCTTGTCGACTCCATCAAACGTCACTTCTTCGGTCCTTTCATTGGTGTCAAACAGAACCGTGTCCTGCCCCGCTTTGCGAAGCTGGTCGTCCACGAATTGCGCGACTTTGCGCGTTTGTCCTTCAACAGTTCCATATGCGATCAAAATTGTCATAGCGTCACCTCTCCGTAGAGATACTAGGCCACTCGGCGCGATGTTGACTTGTCCCATGTCAAATAGGAGGCGCTTTGTCAGCGCGCGCATTTAGGTGGGTCGGATTGGGTGGTTGGGCGTCAACGGCGGAGCAGCCGATGGGGCCTAAAATTGAAAACCAGCTGCATTGCATCAGTCGCTTTCGGGGCTTTCTGTCATCTGCCGCTATGGACATCGCAGCGTGCCTGCACATTATCGTTTCGGGGAGGCAGGCGATGACCGGCAACGACGAACACCACGGCGCCAAGCTCGATTTCAAGGGCGACATGTCTTATGGCGACTACCTTGGGTTGGATGCGCTGCTGACGGCGCAGCATCCGCTGTCAGATGCCCATGATGAGATGCTGTTCATCATTCAGCACCAGACATCCGAGCTCTGGATGCGGTTGGCGATCCACGAATTGAACTCGGCCCGCGATGCGATCGGGTCAGGGGATCTGGCCCCGGCCTTCAAGATGCTGACACGGGTGGCGCGTATCTTTGATCAGCTCAACGGCGCGTGGGATGTGCTGCGGACGATGACGCCCAGCGAGTACACCACATTCCGGCCCAGCTTGGGTAATTCATCGGGGTTTCAATCGCACCAGTACCGGCTGATCGAATACATCCTTGGCAACCGGGCGCTTGCCGTATCGAAAGTGCACGAACACCGGCCTGAGGCGTTTGCAGTCCTGTCCGATGAACTTGCGCAGACGAGCCTGTACCAGGTGGCCCTGACCCGATTGGGCGAACAATTTGGGATGACCGATTTGGCCGGCGCGCCGCATACGGGGCCGTGGGCCGGACGCGATCAGGTTCAAGACCTGTGGCAAAAGGTTTATGAAGATCCGTCAACCCATTGGGAACTCTACGAGCTGGCCGAAAAGCTGGTGGATCTTGAGGATTACTTCCGGCGCTGGCGCTTCAATCATGTGACCACCGTGGAGCGTATCATTGGTTTCAAGCGCGGCACTGGCGGAACGGCGGGTGTCAGCTATCTCCGCAAGATGCTGGATGTCGTTCTGTTTCCCGAGCTTTGGAACGTGAGAGGAGCCCTGTAGATGGTTCTGAGAAAAGAGTTTTTCGATCTGCCTGAGGGCGTCATCTATCTGGATGGCAATTCTTTGGGTCCGTTGCCCAAGGGGGCCAAAGCGCGCGTGGCCGAAATGATGCAGGACGAATGGGGAGCGCAGCTTATCAAGGGTTGGAACAGTGCCGGGTGGATGGCGCAGCCAAGCCGAGTTGGCGACATGGTGGGCCGGTTGGTCGGCGCGCCTGCCGGTACGGTCGTGATGGGTGATACGCTGTCCATCAAAGTTTATCAGGCGTTGGCCGCGGCATTGAAGATGCGACCGGATCGCAAGGTAATATTGAGCGATTCCGGAAACTTCCCGACCGATCTTTATATGGCGCAGGGTCTGATCCAGATGTTGGAAGGCGGGTACGAGCTGCGCGTGGTTGAGCCCGAGGCCGTTGTGGACGCCATTGATGACAGCGTAGCGGCTGTGATGCTCACGCAGGTCGATTATCGCACCGGCCGGGTGCACGATATGGGCGCCATCACTGAACTGGCGCACAGTTCGGGGGCGGTGATGATCTGGGATCTTGCCCACAGCGCGGGGGCATTGCCCGTTGATCTGGCCGCTTGCGCTTGTGAATTCGCGGTCGGCTGCACCTATAAGTACCTCAACGGCGGGCCTGGTGCGCCTGCGTTTATCTATGTGCGGCCTGATCTGGCGGACAGTGTAGACCCTGCGTTGGCCGGATGGCTTGGACATGACGCGCCCTTTGCCTTTGACCTCGACTATCGCCCGGCGCCGGGTATCGAACGGATGCGGGTAGGCACGCCACCTGTGATCCAGCTGACCGCGTTGGAAGCGGCGCTGGAGGTGTGGGAGGACATCGATATGCAAGGTTTGCGTGCGGCATCATTGGCTTTGCAGGAGGTATTCATCCGTGAAGTCGAGGCGCGCTCGCCCGAATTGACCCTTGCCAGCCCGCGCGATGCAGCACAGCGCGGCAGCCAAGTTTCGTTCCGTTTCGACAATGGCTACGCGGCAATTCAAGCCCTGATTGCGCGTGGCGTGATCGGGGACTTCCGTGCGCCCGATATCATGCGATTTGGCTTCACCCCGCTGTACCTGGATGAGGCAGATGTTTTGGCGGCGGTGGACCACATCGAAACGGTCATGCGTGATCGTTTGTGGGACGATCCGGCCTTCATGACCCGCCAAAGGGTGACCTAGGGCTTGACAGAACCGGGGCGGATAAGCGCCTGATAGATGCGAAAGACGGGCCGCAAGAGCCCGGCAGACAAGGGAGAGACTTCAATGACATTCAAACAGCTTCTGGCTGCGACCTGCGTCGCGGCTCTGGGTTCAGGCGCGCAAGCCGATGGGATTAAGGTTGGTATGATCACCACGCTTTCTGGTGGCGGTGCTGGCCTTGGCATCGATGTGCGCGATGGGTTCCTGCTGGCCGTGAAGGGCAATGATGACATCGAACTGGTGATCGAGGACGATCAGCGCAAGCCTGACATTGCGGTTCAGCTGGCCGACAAGATGATCCAGTCCGAAAAGGTCGACGTGATGACCGGCATCATTTGGTCCAATCTGGCGATGGCGGTGGTGCCTGCGGCTACGGCGCAGGGCAAGTTCTACCTGTCGCCCAATGCCGGCCCCTCGGCGCTTGCAGGCAAGGGATGCCACCAGAACTATTTCAATGTCAGCTGGCAGAACGATGCGTTCTCGGAAGCGGCGGGTACGGCGCTGAGCGGTGAGGCGGGCAAGGTGTTCCTGATGGCGCCGAACTACCCGGCGGGCCAGGATATCATGGCGGGCTTCAAGCGCACCTTCCAAGGCGAGATCGCGGCCGAAGTCTATACCAAGCTGGGCCAGACTGATTATGCAGCCGAGATTGCGCAAATGCGGGCAAGCGATGCCGACCAGATTTATTTCTTCCTGCCGGGCGGCATGGGTATTTCGTTCATGAAGCAGTACGCAGGCTCGGGCGTGGACAAGCCTGTGTCTGGTCCTGCGTTCAGCTTTGATCAGGGTATTCTCGGGGCCATCGGTGACGCGGCAGTAGGGGCCAAGAACACGGCGCACTGGTCCAAGGATCTGGATGTGCCGGGCAATGCCGAGTTCGTCGAAGCCTTCCAAGCCGAGTATGGACGTTTGCCGTCGATCTATGCGGCGCAAGGATTTGATACCGGTTTGCTGCTCGCATCGGCCGCGGCCAAGGCGGATGTGGCGGATGCCGATGCTTTCCGTGCCGCACTGAAAGAGGCGGATTTCCAGTCTGTACGCGGCAAGTTCTCGTTCGGGTCCAACAATCACCCTGTGCAGGACATCTACATGCGCGAAGTGATCAAGGAGGGTGATCTGGTTACCAACCGGATTGTCGCGACGGCTGCGACGGATCATAGCGATCCCTATGCGGCGGATTGCAATCTTTAATCTGATTGGTCCTGGATCGCTCCGGGGCCATTTCCTCCATAAATAAGAGGCTTGCGAGGCAGAGATGATCTCGCAAGACGGGGCGGATGACGACGCTTCTGTTGATCGAGCAGGTGCTGAACGGGCTGCAATCGGGTATCATGCTTTTCCTGATGGCGGCTGGATTGACGCTGATTTTCGGCGTCATGGGCCTGATCAATCTGGCACATGGCTCGCTCTACATGATCGGGGCCTTTGCGGCGGCTGCGGTTGCCGGAGCGACGGGGTCGTTTGTCCTCGCTCTGGGCGCAAGCCTGATTGCGGCTGCGGCTGCGGGTGCCGTCATTGAAGTGGGAGTGATCCGACGCCTTTATGATCGGGATCATCTGGATCAGGTGCTAGCGACCTTCGCGCTGATCCTGATCTTGTCGGAAGGGACGCGTTGGGCGTTCGGGTCCTTTCCGCTTTATCTAGATGTACCATCAGCTTTGGCAGGGCCGGTTACGCTACCGGGCGGCATTCAGTACCCAGCCTATAGGCTGCTGATCATCGGTGTTGGGCTGGTCATCGCCGGTGCACTGTTCCTGTTGATCGCGCGCACTCGCATCGGCATTCAAATCCGCGCGGGCGAGAGTGATCGCGAGATGATCGCGGCTCTTGGTGTCGACATATCAAAGCTCTACACGCTTATCTTCGCGTTGGGCGCCGCGCTGGCGGGGTTGGCTGGAGCCTTGGTTGGAGCCATTCAGTCCGTGCAGGTCGGCATGGGTGAGCCGGTTCTTATTCTTGCCTTTGTTGTTATCGTTATCGGAGGGATCGGGTCCATCAAGGGTGCGCTGGTTGGTGCGCTTCTTGTGGGTTTGACCGATACGCTGGGCGGCGTTCTGCTGCCACTTGCGCTAAGCGGTGTGATGGATGCATCTGCCGCGACCTCCGTTGGGTCCGCGCTGGCGTCCATGTCGATCTATATCCTGATGGCGGTGGTATTGATCTTTCGCCCCACGGGCCTCTACGGGACGGCATGATGCAGCGCGAGACGGTACTAAACACCCTAGTCTTTCTAGCGTTGCCTGCGGTTGCCGCCATTGCGCTTGCGCTGGACGAGCCGTTTACGATCACACTTGCGACGCGGGCGGCAATCCTTGCCCTTGCTGCTGTTGGACTGAACCTCGCCCTTGGTCTGGGCGGATTGGTCAGCCTTGGACACGCAGTGTTCTTTGGGCTGGGCGGGTATGCCATGGGCATTTTGGCGAGCCACGCGCAAAGCTATGCGCCGCTTGACCTTGGGCTGTTTGTGATCGACGGCACCAAGTCGATGCCCGTAATCTGGCTGACGGCCGTTGTCGTCAGCGCCCTCGCAGCCCTGTTGATCGGGCTTCTGGCGCTGCGCACGGCGGGTGTCTATTTCATCATGATCACGCTCGCCTTTGGACAGATGTTCTACTATTTCACCATCTCCTGGCCCGCCTATGGCGGCGAGGACGGGTTGAGCATTTACGTCCGCAACAACTTTCCGGGCCTCAACACACTTGATCCAATCCAGTTCTTTGGCCTCGTGTTTGCCGTTTTGGCTGTTGTGCTGTTCATCATGGGGCGGATCGAGCGGTCGCCCTTTGGTTTGGCGCTCGGCACTGCGAGGCAGAATGCGGTACGGGTTGAGACCGTGGGCCTCAGCCCGTTCCACCTGCGCCTCGTGGCTTTTGTCATCTCGGGTGCCGTGACCGGGCTGGCGGGGGCACTGTTTGCGGACCTCAACCGCTTTGTGTCGCCGACGATGTTCAGCTGGCAGATGTCAGGGGAGTTCATTGTCTTCATCGTGTTGGGCGGCATTGGCCGTTTGTTCGGGCCGGTGGTCGGGGCATGTCTGTTTGTGCTGCTGGAGCATCTGCTGAGCGGGGTCAGTGAATTCTGGCTGATCTACTTGGGCGCCATCCTGCTTTTTGTGGTGCTCTTTGCGCGGGGCGGCGTCATTGGCGCCTTGGCCGGGCGAGGTCGGCAGCATGGCTGATCCACTTCTGGATATTCAGGCGGTGTCCAAGTCCTTTGGCGCCTTGCGTGCGACCGACGGAGTGTCGCTGACCTTATTGCCCGGGGAGATTCATGCGCTGATCGGGCCAAATGGTGCAGGCAAATCGACTTTGATCCAACAGGTCGCAGGCGGCTTGATGCCAGATGCGGGACGTATCCTTTTTGCCGGTCAGGACGTGACGCCCCTTCGGACCGCAGAACGCGCGCGCGCGGGCCTTGGCCGCACGTTTCAGATCAGCGCACTCGCAATGGAAAACACGGTGCTACAGAATACCATTCTGGGTGCCGTCGGAGCATCGCGCAGTGTCTGGCGCTTTGTGCGGCCAATCATGCGGGATAGTATTGCGCGCGCGCGGGCCGAAGAAGCGCTGCAGCGTGTCGGCCTGTCTGACGTGGCGCATGTGCGCGTTGGCGAGTTAAGCCATGGGCAGCGCCGTTTACTCGAGGTGGCTGTTGCGCTGACCCTGCGCCCCAAGGCGTTCCTGATGGACGAACCCATGGCAGGTTTGGGGGGCGAGGGATCCGCCCGCATGACCGGGTTTCTCGACGGTTTGCGTAGCGAAGCACCCATTCTATTGGTCGAGCATGATATGGACGCTGTCTTTGCCCTCGCAGATCGCATCTCGGTACTGGTGTCTGGCAAGGTCATAGCGACAGGTACGCCTGCAGACATCCGCAGCAACGCGGACGTGCGCTCAGCTTATCTGGGCGACGAGGACGCGCCATGAGCTTGCTGCGTCTGGAGGGCATCGAAGCGGCCTATGGCGCGGCGCAGGCGCTGTTTGGTGTTGATCTGACCGTGGAGGAGGGCGAGGTACTCGCGCTGATGGGCCGCAACGGTATGGGAAAATCCACGACGATCCGCGTGATCTGCCGGTTGATTAAACATTCGCGAGGGGCTGCTCAGTTCGATGGGCAGGACATGGCGCGCGTTCCATCGCATTTGGCGGCGCGTGCTGGCCTGGGACTGGTGCCCGAGGGGCGGCGTGTATTTGCCCGGCTGACGGTGCGCGAGAACTTGCTCGCAGCAGCACGTCCCGGGCCATGGGATCTGAAAAAAGTGACCGGTCTGTTTCCCCGGTTGGCGGAACGGTCGGGCCAGATGGCGGGGCACCTGTCCGGCGGTGAGCAGCAGATGCTCGCCATTGGTCGCGCACTGATGACCAACCCGCGCCTGATGCTTTTGGACGAGGCGACCGAGGGGCTCGCGCCGGTTGTGCGGCAAGAGATCTGGGCGGCGCTGGATGCTGTGCGCCGGGATACCGGGCTTTCGCTGCTAGTGGTGGACAAGTCGTTGGCAGAACTGAGCCGGATCGCGGACCGGGCGGTAATCCTCGAACGCGGCCGTTCCGTTTGGAAGGGGGCGATGGCAGACGTGTCCGGAGAGGTCGCAACCACCTATCTGGGTGTTTGATCTATGCGCTATCGAAGCGTGCGAGCACCAAATAGGGTTGTGATCACGAATAACCCAGCAGCGACACATACAATGGTCGGTCCAGTTGGTGTGTCGAACTGGTACGCCGCTCCCAAACCGCCGAGAGCGGACAGGCTGCCAATGGCTGCTGTGAGCAGCGCCATGACCTCGGGCGTGCGGGCCAGCGGACGTGCGACGGCAGGCGGGATAACTAGAAGTGCACCGATCAAAAGGGCGCCGACCACCTTGATGGCCACGGCCACGGTCAGGGCAAGAGCGAGGGTGAGCACCAGTTGCTCGGTCCGGGCCGAAATCCCGCTGGATTGCGCAAGATCGGGGTTCAGCGTGGCCGTCAACAGCCTCTGCCAGCGCCAGAGGATCAGGCCGACCACCGCGGCAGCACCGCTCCAAATCAGGGCAAGGTCAGTTTTGGACACCGCAAGGATGTCTCCGAAGAGGTAGCTCATCAGATCCACTCGCACGCCCGATAGTAGGGATACGGCGACAAGGCCCACGGCAAGGGCGGCGTGGGCCAACACGCCCAGCAGAGTATCCTCGGCCAATCCACGACCGGATAGGGATTGCACAAGTGTCGCCATGATCAGTGCCGTCGCGAGCACGCCGATCATGATGGGCCCCTGAAAAGCGAGGGACAAGGCGACGCCCAGCAATGCGGCATGGGCCGTCGCGTCGCCGAAATAGGCCATGCGGCGCCACACGACAAAACAACCAAGCGGGGCGGCGGCGAGGGCCGTGCCGACACCGGCAAGGCCCGCACGCACAAGGAAATCGTCAAGCATTTTCGTGGTCGTGCCGGTGGTCTTCGTCGTGATGATGGTGGTGATCGTGCTGGTGGCGATAAAGGGCGAAAGCCCCTTGCGTGCCTGTTCCGAACAGCGCGCGATATTCGGGCGCGTCCTGCACAACATCGGGTGTGCCCTGGCAGCAGACATGGCCGTTCAGGCACAGCACCCGGTCGGACGCGGCCATAACCACGTGCAGATCGTGGCTGACCATGAGTACCGCGCAACCCAGTTGGTCACGCACATCGGCGATCTGGCGGTAAAAAGCGGCGGCCCCCGGTTGGTCGAGACCTTGGGTCGCTTCGTCGAGGATCAACAGGTCGGGCTCCATCAGCAGGGCGCGCGCCAGCAGAACACGCTGAAATTGCCCGCCGGACAGGTCGCGCATCTGCCGTTTCGCAAGATCCGGCACACCTGCCTCTTGCAAGGCGCGGGCCATGGCGTCACCCGAATGCCGGTGTGGCAGACACAAGAAGCGTGAAACGGTGAGAGGCAAAAAACCATCCATTTGGAGGCTCTGCGGCACGTAACCGATGCGCAGTCCACGTACTTGGCTCACGTGCCCCTTGAGCGGACGGATCGCACCGATCAGCCCTTTGACCAGTGTGGATTTGCCCGATCCGTTGGGGCCGACCAGCGTGACGATCTCGCCCCGGTCGATATGGAAATCGACATCGCGGAGCACAGGGTTCGTTCCATGCCCCAGTGTCAGCCCTTCGGCGGTCATCAGGCGCATGGGGCATCCTCCACACATTGAGGGCAGATGCCCATGGCCTCTATCACTGTCTTTTCAATCTGGAACCCGGTTGCGGCGGCAGCCTGTCCCAAACGGCCCTTGTCCGCGGATGTATCGGCCTCGGCCACGGTCTTGCAGCGGGTGCACACCAGGAAGGCGGGGGAATGATCCTCGCCCAGATGGGCACAGGCGATATAGGCGTTCAGCCCTTCGATCTTGTGGGCAAACCCAGCACCGGTCAGGAAGTCCAATGCGCGATAGGCGACGGGCGGCGCTGTTCCCAACCCTTCTTTCGACAGGATAGCCAGCAGATCGTAGGCGCCAAGCGCCCGGTGTTCGGCCAGCAGGATTTCCAATGTGCGTTTACGGACTGGCGTGAATTTGAGATTGTGCTCAACACAATGCGCCTCTGCCCGCTCAAAGGTCGAACTGATGCAACTTGCGTGGTCGTGTTTGTGAAAGCCAAGAGTGGGCATGGGGCCTCGGGGCTGTGCCGTCAGATTTGGGGGTTGATATGTTATACCATGACGTATAGCAACCCTGATTGAATGTTATAACATATCAGTTCGGGGGCAATGATGCGCACTCTTCTTCCAACAACTCTGGCTGTTTTGCTTGGCACAACTGCACTGGCCGATGTGCCGCGTGTAGCGGTGGATATTGCACCGGTGCACAGCATTGTGGCGGCTGTCATGGAAGGGGTAGGTACACCGGACCTGATTGTTCCAGCAGGCGCATCCCCACACGATCACAGCTTGCGCCCGTCCGAAGCGCGAGCGCTGGATGAAGCCAATCTGATCGTCTGGATGGGGCACGGCCTAACCCCTTGGCTGGAGGGACCTATCGATACCCTTGGCGCGGCGGCCGAGACTATCGAATTGATGGAGCTGCCTGCCACTCTCCGTATGGACATTCGTGAAGGGGCGACCTTTGCCGCGCATGACCATGGCCATGGGGAAGAAGACCACGACGACCACGATCACGAAAAACATGATCACGAAGAGGCTGGCCATGATGAGCATGATCATGAAGAGCATGCGCATGATGACCACGGTCATGATGATGACAAGCGCGATGATCATGGGCACGAGGAAGCGGGCCATGAACATGATGGGCATGAGCATGAGGAGCATGCCCATGACGAGGACAAGCATGAGGATCACGGCCATAAAGAAGCCGGTCATGATGATCATGGGCACGCCCATGCGGACGGTGTGGACCCGCATGCATGGCTCGACCCGCAAAACGCCGTGATCTGGGCAGCAGCCATTGCCGAAGAACTTGGGCATCTCGACCCGGACAACGCACAGACCTATGCCGATAATGCCGCATCCTTTGAAAGCGAGATCACATCACTGATCGCAGAGGTTGAACAAGAGCTGCAACCGTCCGCTGATAAACCATTCATCGTGTTTCACGACGCCTATCAGTATTTTGAAACGCGCTTCGGGATTACCGCTGTGGGTGCGATTTCCGCTTCGGACGCCGAAGATCCAAGCCCACGGCGCCTTGCCGAGTTACGCGAGGAGATCGAAGCGCTTGATGCTGTCTGCACTTTGACTGAGCCACAGTTCAATCCCGGCATCGTCAATGCGCTGGGCGATGTAAACATGGGCGAAGTTGATCCGCTTGGCGTGTCTATTGAAACCGGCCCCGACCTATATGCCACGCTGATCCGCAACATGGCCACATCACTTGCGACCTGCTTGAAGTAGGTTACTCCGCGGCCCGTATTCCCTGAAGATCCCCCAAAAACTGGGGGACCTTGTCTTTGAAGCGAAAGAATCCGTGGGTCGCATGGGGCCAGGCGGAGCTGTCGTAAGCACGTCGCACCTTGCGCAATTGTGGGGTGCCATCGGTCGCCGAGAAACGGTTCAATACATCTGCCGTCGGCCCAACCGGCGCGTAAGCGGTCACGACTTGGTCCAAGCTGGCGTCCCTTGCCCATGATGCCAGAGCGGTTGCCGTGGCTGAGACCTGCGAAACAGCCCCAAGACGGGCACCGAAACGGCTTGTTGCATCTTCGGCCGCAGATTGCGCAAACGCGGTCACATGATCCGCGATGGCCAAAGGCGACAGGCCGGACCGCGTGGTAACAACCGCTGTCGCGACAGTGGCGATGCCTGCATCCAGAATGAACCCGGGGCTCAGATCATCGTCATGGAGGATCAGACCGGTTCGCGTTGTAGGGACGACCAAATCCCCGTCGGGCAGCGGCATGATGTCGGGTTTGGGCGGTCCGGATAGGGCTGGTGCTTCTCCGGCCAGTTGCCATTTTGGGGCAAAGCGCCCTTCGGTGTATTTCGAGATGTTCGAGGTGCGTGCCAGATAGATCTTGCCCGGCGTCTGGATACCCGCCACCCACCGCCAGCTGAGTGTGTTGGAGGCCGGATCACCATCAAGCAGATGCCGCAGGAAGAAATCAGCACCAAGCTCCCATGGCAAACGCAGGGTGAAGATCCAGATGGACGCAAACCACATCCGTGCGTGATTGTGCAAATATCCCGTTTCTACAAGCTCTTGTGCCCAATTATTGAAGCACTCAATATCCGTTTCACCCTTGCACGCGGCCTCCCACCTGTCGCGCAGACCGGATTGTGTCTGGACGTGGTCGAGCGCGCCCTTGAGAGCGGTTTTGTACTGGCCCCAAACAGCGGGCCGCAGTTCAAGCCACCCTTTCCAATAGGTGCGCCAGTACACTTCCTGAATGAACTTTTCCGCGGACTTTGCGCTGTGACGGGCCAGGGTTGCTTCCAGAACTTCAGCTTCTGTCACGAGGCGCGCGCGGATGTAAGGCGATAGGGTCGACACGCCATCGTGCCCGTCGCGGCCTAAGTCATAGTTCCGACGTGCCGCATAATCACGTCCCGCATGGGGCAGAAACCTGTTCAAACGCTCAAGTGCTGCGGTGCGGGTCGGGGGAAATCGTGTCAGAGCTTCGGTCATGCACGCCCAGCTAGGTGGCCGTACCACCGCTTCAAGCGTCCGCGTGCCCTTGCAGCCCCCGAAAGCCGATACTAAGACTCGGGTAACTTCTCTGCGGGTATGGTCTCGCGGAAGTCTGACGAGGCAGAACATTATGCGCGATCCCATCGACCAATACGCACATTTCACCAACAACCTGGTGCCCATGGTGGTTGAACAAACCAGCCGGGGCGAGCGGGCCTATGACATCTTTTCGCGCCTCCTGAAGGAGCGGATCGTATTCATCAACGGCCCGATTCACAGCGGCATGAGCCATCTTGTCGTGGCCCAGCTTTTGCACCTTGAAGCGGAAAACCCGTCCAAGGAAATCAGCATGTATATCAATTCTCCCGGCGGCGAAGTGACCGCGGGCATGTCGATCTATGATACGATGCAATACATCAAACCCAAAGTGTCGACGCTGATCTGCGGAATGGCCGCGTCGATGGGATCGGTCATCGCGATCGGTGGCGAGCCGGGGATGCGCTTTGCCCTGCCCAATTCGGAAATCATGGTGCACCAGCCGTCAGGCGGGTCGCAGGGAACGGCGGCTGATATCCTGATCTCTGCCCGTCATATCGAGCAGACGCGCGAGCGGCTGTACCAGCTTTACGTCAAGCATGCCGGGCAGGATTACGACACAGTCAAGCAAGCGCTGGATCGCGATACATGGATGACCCCGGAAGAAGCCAAGGATTGGGGGCATATCGACGAGATCGTAGAAGAGCGCTCCAAGTCTGGTGACGATGAGTAATTAATCAAATGGTCACGCACCTCACGAGGTGCGTGATTTGGCCGCGAGGTCAGACAAAAAGACGATTGTGGACCCCGCGGGCCTGTCCTAAGCTGACGGCCAACGCGGGGCGCGCCGGAGACTTCCGGCACCTGGATTGGCGGCATCTGCCGGGA